>NZ_BAAGDP010000013.1:0-74614 GCF_054660695.1 Turicimonas sp. TL08 | reverse complement strand
ATTGAAAAACTTCACAAAGGCATTGCCTCCCTCAGTTATATGCCTGAACGCTGTCGTCGTTTTGAACAAGAGCCGTGGTTTTCTCTGGGACTCCGAGTTCGGTATTGTTCGTCGTATGGCATTTATTACACGGTCGATAAAAGTCGTTGCATTGTGCGAATTCATCATGTACTCAGCAACAAAGTTGACGTTGCTCGCTGGCTTAAACCTGATTAAATTCATCTGAATTCGATACCGTTAAAAACATCTGCGGAGAGAAATCGCTTGCACACGTACGGGAACTCCTCCAGCGATTGAATCTTCTCGAGAATTCTGTTTCGATACTCCTCTCCAGTAAAAGAAGCTCCACAGCCTATAGCCAAGTAGACAATAAGTTTTCTAAGATCATCAAACGCGTCTTTAAAAAAATACCTGACAACTCATTCTTTAAGGATGGTAGCAGTATCTTTTTTAACTTCTTCCAGAGAAAAACTCTCTCCAAGCTGCAGGGATTCATATCCTTTCCAAACTTCACTTACCACTTGTTCTTTTGTCATTAACGCTGGAATTAACGGCTCGTTTTTCGATTTCAGATCAAAAGGCAATCTTTGTTCAGCAATTGATCGGATTAAAAATAGTCTGATTGCATCAGAAAGGCTCAAACCTAATTCTCCGAATAAGGCAGCGGCATTTTGCTTTAGGACTTCTGAGACTCGGACTTTAAGATAAGTATTTGACTTATCACCCAACATTTATAGTTCTCCTGTTTGTGCTCACAGTAGATAGCCATATTCTTTTGCGTATAGAGAAATTATTCCTATTTGGTTCTTTTTGATTTTCTCAAATTGGAATCGAAACCGAAAGACTAAGACGTGAAAGACTTTTTGTTATTTCTCCAGAAATTTAAAATTATGAAAGAAAAACTATGCTCTTCGACCACCTCCATGCAGTGAATATAGCGAAGTTGCAATTAAGAGAAAAGCCCGGAATAACAGCGGGCTTTTCTTTGACTTGAAAAAACTAAAGATTAGTTCTTAGAGCGGTCGATGTGCTTGTGAGCAGAGATGAAAGGCATCATCTTGCGCAGACGGCTGCCGACCTGTTCGAGCTGGTGAGCAGCTGTCTGATTGCGGATAGCACCAAGCTTCGGAGCACCAACCTTGTTTTCCAACAAGAATTCTTTAGCATATGTACCGTCTTGGATCTCCTTAAGAGCCTTTCTCATAGCGTTGCGGGCAACGTCAGTAATGACCTTAGGTCCTGTTACATATCCGCCGAATTCAGCGTTGTTAGAAATAGAGTAGTTCATATCAGCCAAGCCGCCTTCGTAGATCAAGTCAACGATAAGCTTGAGCTCATGGCAGCATTCAAAGTAAGCCATTTCAGGAGCGTAACCGGCTTCAACCAATGTTTCGAAACCAGTCTTGATAAGTTCGGCCAAACCGCCGCAAAGAACGCACTGTTCACCGAACAAGTCAGTTTCAGTTTCTTCTTTGAAAGTTGTCTGAATAATGCCTGCTTTACCTGCGCCATTAGCTGCAGCATAAGACATAGCAACGTCACGTGCTTTGCCGGACTTGTCAGCATAAACAGCGATCAATTGAGGAACGCCTGAACCTTCTGTGTAAGTTCTACGGACTGTATGGCCCGGAGCCTTTGGAGCTACCATCCAAACATCCAAGTCAGCACGCGGTTTAACTTGGCCGTAGTGAACGTTGAAGCCGTGAGCGAAGGCCAAAGCAGCCCCTTCTTTGAGGTTCGGTTCAATCTGCTTCTTATAAACTTCAGCGATGTGTTCGTCCGGAAGAAGGATCATGACAACGTCTGCACCTTTTGTTGCGTCTTCAATAGAAGCAACTTTCAAGCCTGCAGCTTCAGCTTTTTTCCAAGAAGCTCCGCCTTCTCTTACGCCGACAACAACATCCACGCCGGAATCATGAAGGTTCAAAGCGTGGGCATGGCCTTGGGAACCATAACCGATGATCGCAACCTTTTTGCCTTTGATCAAAGAGAGGTCAGCGTCTTTATCGTAATAAACTTGCATTTAATAATTCCTTTTTAATAAAAGTAGTTATAAGAAACAAAAATTAAACTCTTAACACGCGGTCGCCCCGGCTGATGCCGCACGCACCGGTTCTCACCATTTCTAGTACGCTTGCCGGATCAATGGCTTTGAGAAATGCGTCAAGCTTGCCTGTGTCTCCGGTTAGCTCAATGGTGTATGTTTTATCTGTAACGTCAATGATGCGTCCGCGGAAAATATCGCTTAAACGCTTCATTTCTTCTCTTTCTTTTCCGACGGCGTGAACCTTGACGAGCATTAATTCTCTTTCGGAATGTTCGCCTTCGGTCAGATCTACCACCTTAATGACTTCAATCAGACGATTCAGATGCTTAGTAATCTGTTCGATCAGTTCATCATTACCGAGGCTGATAATCGTCATTCTTGAAATGGACGGATCTTCTGTAGGAGCAACCGTCAAAGACTCGATGTTATAGCCGCGAGCAGAAAACAAGCCCACAACACGAGAGAGCGCTCCTGGTTCATTCTCTAAAAGAACGGAAATCACATGTCTATTCATTTAAATTTTCTCCGAGCCAAGAAGCATCTCTGTAAGACCTTTACCGGCCTTAACCATCGGCCAAACATTTTCAGTAGGATCGACGCGAATGTCGAGAAGCACTAATTCATCCTTGTATTTTCCGAAAGCATCTTTCAAAGCCCCTTCCAATTCACTCGGATGCTCAACAACGATTCCGACATGACCGTAAGCCTCGGCCAATACTTTGAAATCCGGAGTCGGTGTCATATGAGAGTGAGAATAGCGTCCGGAATACTCGAGTTCCTGCCACTGACGAACCATTCCTAAGTAATTATTATTGAGAATAATAATCTTCGGATTGATGCCTAACTGCTTAGCAGTTGCCAGCTCTTGAATATTCATTTGAATAGAGCCGTCTCCGGTAATGCAGACAACTTGCTTATCGGGATTTGCTACACAGGCTCCGATAGCATAAGGCAGACCGACTCCCATAGTGCCAAGACCACCGGAACTCAGCCAATGTCTTGGTTTAGTGAAGTTCAGGAATTGAGCGCACCACATCTGATGCTGGCCGACGTCGCTAGCCACGATTAAATCCGGGCCTGCAACTTCTTGTAATTTCTCCAGCACTTCTTGGGGCTTAATAACCTTGTCGCTCTTCTCATAGTGCAGACAGTCAATTTTGCGCCATTCATCGATCTTGTTCTGCCATGCAGCCATCTTTTCAGCATCCGGACGTTCCGGAATTTCATCAAGAAGGTTCAGCATGTCTGCCAAAACGACTTTGACATCGCCGACGATTGGAATATCAACTTTCACACGCTTAGAGATTGTTGACGGATCCACGTCGATATGAATAATCTTTCTGCCGGGCTGAGCAAAATTACTCGGCAAACCGACAACTCTATCGTCAAATCGTGCGCCGATAGCAACCAAGCAATCGCAGTTCTGCATTGCCATATTGGCTTCATATGTTCCGTGCATTCCAACCATGCCGAGGAATTTTTTGTCACCGGACTTAATAGAGCCCAAGCCCATCAAAGTGGAATTGACCGGAACACCAAGTTCACTGGCAAAGCGCTGGAGCAGTTCGCTGGCATTTGCAGAGATTACGCCCCCCCCAACAAGAATAAGCGGTCTTTCTGCATTGATTAATTGTTGAAGAGCTTTCTTAATTTGCCCTAAGTGGCCTTTTGAAATCGGTCTGTAAGAGCGAATATCAATGTCTTTTGGATAAGAGTATTCGCATTTTGCGGCTGTAATGTCCTTCGGAAGATCAATCACAACAGGACCGGGACGGCCGCTCTTGGCGATATAGAAAGCCTTTTTAATTGTTTCGGCGAGATTTCGAACATCCTTAACCAAGAAATTGTGCTTAACACAAGGTCTGGTAATGCCGATGGTATCCACTTCTTGGAAAGCGTCTTGGCCAATTGCACCGGTGTTGACCTGGCCTGTAAAGACGACAAGCGGAATGCTGTCAGCATAAGCCGTAGCAATTCCTGTGACGGCATTCGTTGCTCCCGGACCACTCGTTACTAGAGCAACGCCGACTTTGTTGCTGGAACGTGAATAGGCATCTGCTGCATGGACGGCACCTTGTTCGTGCCTGACAAGGATGTGCTTGAATTTATCTTGTTTGAAAATAGCGTCAAAGACGTTTAAGACGCTCCCACCCGGATAGCCGAAGACGTGCTTTACACCCTCTTCAGCTAAAGCTCGGACCAGTATTTCTGATCCGTTTAATACTTCTGCGTTTTTTTCCGCACCGTTCTGATTCATTAAAAATCCTTTCAAAGTCCTTGGGAAATTGATCGGACGGCTCACTATCTTTTTTTGAAAGACGACGAGCTATTCGATTAGTGCTTCGATCCATCTGATTTTGGTAAAAATTCAGACTGTCGAATTGGGTCTTTTTGGTTAAAAGAGTGCATTTAGAATAGCTCAAATCTAACCTTTGTCAGAAAAAACAGAATAGTATTTGTACTAAGTGTGCTTCGTATTCAAAAGCCTTGAAATAGCTTTATTAATTTCGTTCGGTGAAACAGGTTTTTGAAGAATTGTCGGCAAATCAGTTAGGTCAGTACCGTATTCGCTGAAATTTAAACCTTCCGTCTCTTCTTCATAATGTCTCATGACCTCCTCTCTAGGAGTCGCACTCATGACAATGGCAGGAATCCTCTTACCGACAGCGCTTCTTATACGCAGTGTCGCCTGAAGCCCTGTCAAATGTCCGGGCCCTAAGTTAAAGTCAGTCAATATCAGATCCAATGGATTAGAAACTACGATTTCCGCTGCAAGCTGAGCATCATAGTGTTCCGCGACTTTAACTTTTGCTCCCCAAGCTTCTAATAAAGCTTGAACGCTGCGGCGGATTAAAGGATCATCTTCGATAATTAATATTCTCTTGCCTTTCAGCGAGAAGAAAGATTTAGAGTGCTCCGGCTTATTAAGTAATTTGACCTGATGCAAATCTCTCGAAAGAGGCACAACTACACGGAATACGGTACCTGAACCTTTCTTGGACCGAAAAGAAATGGAGAAATCAAGCAAATCACAAATCTTTTTGACAATAGAAAGTCCTAAGCCATAACCCTCTTTTGCCTGATATCCGGACTTTCCTCGGTAATATTCTTTAAAGAGATCTTGCTTTTCAGACTTATCGATGCCGTTGCCGGTATCAGCAACGATAATAACCAAAGTATCTTTCAACCCGCGTCTTGCTCTCAAAACCACTTTTCCCGATGAGGTGTATCTGAAAGCGTTCGAAAGCAAATTTCGAATAACTCGTTCAAGAAGCTGGGCATCGGTACAGATAGTCGCAGAAATAGGATCAAGAACAAATTGGATTCCCTTGGTTTCAGCGACGGATGCGAACTCGATCTTCATTTCCTCAAACACTTCATCCAAAGAAAAGGTTGTAGGATTGATTTTGATGCTTCTGGAATCCAATTTTGAGAGGATCAAAATTTGATCCACCAAAGTTGCTACCTGATTACATGCTTGGGATAGATTATCGACCAGGGGCTTACTATCAGGCGGGACTTGAGCTTCCAGCACAGAAATAAAAATGCCCATGGCCTGCAAAGGCTGTCTTAAGTCATGATTGGCCGCAGCGAAAAACTTAGTTTTAGACACAATGGCCATTTCTGCGGCTTCTTTTGCCAGTTCAGCGGCCTGGCGCTGCTGGACTAACTCTTCTACCAAATACTCTTTCTCAAAATTTCTGAATAGAGACAGAGAGTAAATCTCATTGAGGCGCGTTGAGAAGTACCAGAGGATAAGAAGGATAATTCCAACCCAAAAGGCAGCTACTCCAAAAGAGATGTTATAAATCATCGCCAGCTTGACCATCGTCGGCAGCAGTACTGTCGGGAGGAACGCCCAGAATGCAGGAAGCCAACATGCATAAAGAGACATGCTTCCGAAAGAAACACCAATAATTAAGGCGATAACAAGCATTTGAACTTCAGTATTGCCCGGAATCATGAAATAGAAACCGGCAAAACCGAATGACAATCCTGAAACAAAAACCATTTGAAGAGAACGGTTTTTCCAGAACTTGAACTGCTTCTCAACGTCGGAGCACTCAAAAAAATCATCTGTCGATTTAATCCCCGCAAGGCTATGCATCAGTACAAATCCAACCCATAGTGCCATTACTCCCCCGCCTATCGAATCCCAAGTCAGACATGCGAAGAGCACACAAAAAATAAACCGGGTAAGAATTGAAGCGGAGGAATGATGCTTCATTTGCGCTAATTGGCTTAATTGAAGCTTCTTTTTAAGGTCGGGCGCAGTCAGACCCAAGTCTCGGGGATCATAACTTCTAGGACCTGGTTCGAAAATAGTTCGAAATTTCTTGTAGAGATCTTTTAAATTCATGACTAGAAGTTCGGGGCATCCGAAATCGTTAATGTGCAATGCCTAGAGTTTACGCTAAGACAGCACGGAGCCCCAATCACCAGTGTGCAAAGATCATCAACATGCCCGAAAGGGAGCCCTTCGATTACAGGAACATTGATTGTCTTTCGCAAGATTTCTTTTGCATCCTCAATGGAGTAGCCAAAGTCGTGAGCGGAATTTCTTATATGAGAGAAGTGACCCAAAACGATTGCTTGCTGCTTTTGTAGAACGCCCGCTTGAGTTAACTGAAGTAAATTTCTTTCGATTTTGTAGGCAGGTTCAGCCAAATCCTCCAGAAAAAGAACTCCTCCCTCAATATCAGGAAAATACGGTGTCCCTAGAGCCGAGACAAGGACGGATAAATTTCCTCCCCAAAGAGTGCCTGAAACCTTTAAATCTGCAGCATCTGTTTCAAACTCAATGGCATATTGTTTTGAAGATAAAGCCGTCCGAAAAGATTCAATACTAAAGGCAGAAATGGAAGATTTTCCTAACACGCTTGCTGTCGGACAATGCAAACTTTTGCCTTGATACTTAGCAAGATATGCCAAAGAAAATAATGTGATATCCGAGAAGCCTCCAACCCACACTCCTCTCTTATGAATCTCTTCAAAATCAATTGTGGGAAGGATGCGGTTTAAACCGTAACCTCCCCGAGCGGCTAGGACAAAATCACACTTGCCGCATAGCCGATTGAAATCTTCGGCACGCGCCTCGTCACTGACACCTCCGAATCGTTGAAAGGAAGTCAAGACGGACTCTCCGAGCTTCACTTCCCAACCGTCTTCTTCTAAAAGCATTGCTGCTTTCTTTACGTCTTCAAGATTTAATACATTACCGCTAGGGGCTGCAATTCCTGCAATTTTTTTCTTCAATTGCTGCTCTCCTTTTTTCTCTTCTTTTCGAAGAAATCGCGCAGCAATTTAAGGCAGTCTTGACTGCAAATACCGGAGGTAGTCTTTGTATGATGGTTAAGTGTAGGGTAACTAAAGAGTTTGCATACATTATCAACGACACCCGCCTTTTCATCGGAGGCTCCGTAGACCAAACGGCTAAAGCGAGAATTCATAATAGCGCCGGCACACATTGGACACGGTTCAAGCGTGACATATAGCGTGCAATTTTCCAGACGGTAATTCTTTTTGACTTTTGCGGCTTGTCTAATGGCCATGATTTCCGCATGGGCGGTAGGATCGGCGTCTCCGATCACTTTATTAAATCCTCGGCCGATAATTACACCTTTCTCGTCAACCACAACTGCGCCTACAGGGACTTCACCGCTCTCTTCTGCGGCCCGTGCACAATCCATTGCTTCCTTCATGTACTTAATATCATCATCTTTGTTGATTTTTTTCTCTTCATTTTCTTTTTCTTTTTGAAGAGCAAAAAGTCTTCTTTTTTCCCGCTCGTCCTTCCTGCGTTTCTCAACTCTTTCGAAAAGATGATTCAAGTTGATATGAGCAAAAAGCGGCGGCCGAACCAAATTAGCGGCCTGCACCAACTCATCCGGAGTCAGGCTCAACCAGCTTCCGGCTGTCTGCAAAAAGATCTGAGCCTCAGATATAGTAGGACTTAAAGGATTTTTTGAGGTCGCCTGAAAGGTCATCAAGACGCACGACAAGTTTTCTGGAACTTTGCTAAGAGCTTCAATTGTGGATCCGACACGAATCGAAAGATTCACAAACTTATCAACTATATCCATCCACCCTCCTCCTCATGGAAATGAAACCATGCTGATTTTTGAATTTGTGATTACTCTCCTCTTACTTTACGGCAGATGAGTTGCTTAATCAAGAGTTCATTTTTCAACTCCTTTAACCACCGAGTTTTCAAACGATTTTCGACAAGACGGATTATCTATAGATCTCGTGAGAAATAGCATCAAGGAAAAAGAAGACAAAATGATGGAGATAGCATTTTTGGAATTCTTAATATAAATTTGTCCAAGCGTACTCATTATTTAAAGTCGCCAGCAACTATGAAAAGACAGATCCTTGTACTTTTTAGAGGACCTATGTGACTCTGTTTGAAGCGGATGAATTCTTGACAATTCCAATTACAAAACTTCTCTGCCGGAACTTTTTCATTTTATTAGGAAAAATCCTGATTAATTAAAAGCAATTATGAGATTAATATTTGCATATTAACTAAACCGGCTAGACGGTATAGTTTATGAGAAAGAAAATGCTAGTTACTTACTGCGCTCTTGATGTGTTGTCAGCAAATCTCCACAAGGAAAACGCGCATAGCTAACTTGGCTAACGCTTTACCAAAGCGTCTAAATGTCCTTCTCAAGTACTCTTATAAACCTCTGCAACTCAAACTAAGGAGATTTTGCAATGATCAAAAAAATTCTTCCTGCCGCCCTTCTGGCCGCATTGTCGTTCAATGCAATGGCAGCCTCTAATGTCACACTCTACGGAGTAATTGACGAAGCAGTCACCGTCACCAAACACAAAGGTGAAAGTGCCGTTGTGAAATTAGATAACGGTATTTACGCCGGAAGCAGATTCGGCTTGAGAGGCGTCGAGGATCTGGGCAACGGCAATTCCGTCGGCTTTATTCTCGAACAAGGATTCAACGCTGATGACGGAAGCGAAGCCTATGGTGGAAAAGCATTCAGCCGCGAAGCTCTTTTGCAGGTTAAAGGCAACTGGGGCGAATTCGCCTTTGGCCGAGCCGGCGGTTTGTCTTCTGACTGCGGCACCTACACTATTCTGCACGGTGGTGCTCTTTGGACGTCTTACTACACAGACGGCAATATGGCAAGTGCTTTTATCAACACAGACCGCATGGATAATCTTGTAATCTACAAGAGTCCTTCCTTTAGCGGCGCAACAATCACTGCTATGTACTCCAACGGTACCGGTTTAAACACCACAGGTGAAGACGACAAGAAATGGTCTAAGAATTCTCACTATTACGGTATCGGCTTAGATTATGCCCATAACGACACTGTATTTAGTGCAATGTGGGAAATGCTCGACAACAAAGACATTGCTGCAAAATCAACTCAGCTCTTCACCTTGGGCGGTCAGCAAGGCTTTGGCAATTGGACGGTTTGGGCTGCCTACCAGTATGCACATAACAGCCAGATGCTTCCCGGATGGAATTATGCAAATCAAGGAACTAAAGGCGTATCTCAGCATGCAGTCACTGCAGCTATTGGCTATAAGATCGCCGGTGGGGAATGGAAACTTGAAGGCAACTATGCCCACGGAAAATCTAATTCCACAAACGAAAAATACAACATTTGGTCCGCCGGAACTGCATATGAATATCCTTTGAGCAACCGTACCTTAGTTTATCTCTACGGCGGTTATGGCAAAGCCAACAAACTTCTCAATACCGGCTCTTATCGCTCAACATTTAACTCATGGACTCTGTGCAGCGGTATTAGCCACAGTTTCTAAAAAACCAACGGCTGAAATGATTCATCTTTAATAAGCTGAAAATCATCTTTCAATTAGGTTTTTCGAGGCGCACTTCTAACGAAGGCGCCTCTTTTGCTGCACTAGAAATCTACAGATCGCGGCTCTTACGAAGACTAAGTGAACTGAGAGGTGTACGCAGCGACAGTAATATGAAAATCTGCCCAGAAAAGTTTTCACTAGCCAATTGAAATCGAGTCATAGAAAATTTTCTGGGCACGAGTGCAAGATAGCTAGTAATCGTCGTGATTGCAATCATACAAATCATCAGGAATCTCGTTGCTCAATCTGAATATTCAACGAAACTTCCCCTCTTTACCTGCTAAAAGCGCCAGCGAACTTCAAGCCGTAAGGTATGGTCAGCCTTACCTTTAGAACCTCCTGTAAAACCGTACAGCAATCCGAATGTGGTACCACCTTTATCAACTTGAACACCCAAATTCACATTCGTCCCGAAGTTTCCTGCAAATTCACCGCTTATGCGGTCAGAAATGCCGTTTACATCTGTCAATGTTGTACGCTGATTAGTGCTTCCAACCTGCGGTATGAAAGTGAGGTCAGCTTGCGGACGAATATTCCAGCCGTTACCGGTCGCGATATCGCCGCGAAGTGCAACACCAATCGGGAACTGAACGGCGTTATTTGCTTTGGTCTTGTTTGACCAGATCTTCTTTCCATCAACCTTGGTGTCGTACTTCTCGCTCTTAGCGTACACATAGCGAATTCCTGCATGAGGAACAACACTTGAACTTCTAGCTTTCAAGGTTGTTTCCACACGAATGCCAGCTGCAAGCAAATCGGTCTTGACATCAGCATCGGCATTTCCGAAACCCGCGGCATAAATGTGCTGGGTAATATCAGAGGAACTTCTAAGATACGTCAACGTTCCGACAACGTTTAAGCGAGAACTAGGGCTGTAAGCACCGTAGGCGTGAATTCCGTAAGAATTGTATTTATTTTTCGTTTTGGATACGTCTCCGGTTGAATCTAGCGAACCTCGGTTGTAGCTGAAAGCCGCGCCTAAAATCGAAGCCTGTGTCACTTTACGGTCAAAGCCCATCGTAAAACCGAACGCGTCAGTCTTATAGCCGGCCTCACCGACTCCCGTTGCCGCAAATCTTTTATATTTTTGCTTTCCGCCAGTCAAATCAATCCACAGATTGTTTCCATGCGGCCAATCACGCATCAACCCTTCTTCTGTGAAAGATTCACCTTTCATTGAAACTCGATTCTCTACGGAATCCAAAGCAGTTGTAAGGTCATTGAAGCCCACAGAAATAGTGCCACCCGCAAAACTTATGTTTGCCGCAGAATTAACTATTGCTGTCTTCTCAGCTGCAGACAAGTCCTTGCGCCTTAAAACGCTGTACGTGAAAGCATCTTTCTGAGCATGACGAAGTTCATCATTGGCAATGTTTGGAATCGCAATATCCGGATACATAGAAAGAACATCATTAAGAATGGCTGATACCCACACTTTAGAGGCATCGTTATGTAGTTCCAGTTCCCAATTAATGCCGGTTCCGTCCTGAGCTAAAGCGTAAAGTTTGTCTCCTGTCCACCCACCCGTCCAGCCATTGCCGGAAATGTTGTCTTCAGTATCAAAGCCGCTCACAACGGTATAGTCACCGGCTTCATCGATATTGCCAAGAATAAGAGTTGCCGTTGGGGCTACCGTCAGTGATGCGTCTTGGCCATTAGTTGAGAAAGCGCCCGTACCGTCTTTGAGAAGTGCGCAGTCTACTATCGTTGTTGTTCCATCCCCGAAAATGAGACTTGTTGCACCAGATGCATCTTGCGCAGCAGGATGTGCATTTTCTCCAACGGTGAGGCCTGAACCTTCCGCAAGAATCATCTTTTGTGTCATGGAGAGATGGGCAGAGCCTTTGGGAGCATTAAGCGTTTCCGCGTAAGCCAAAGCACCAACACCAAAACCGAGTTCAGAGCCGTTGAGGACGGTAATCATGGATTTGATAAAAGCACTCGAAGCCAGCTCAGCGCTCGCTGAAGTTGCACCCGAAGCATCACCGACAGTAATTGTTCCGCCATCTAGTACCGCATTTGCTGTTTTGAACTCTCCGCCTGTTAAGGACACGGCTCCTGAACTTAAAGCAAAGTTTTCTGCTGCAAATGTGCCGCTCGAATGAAGATCAGCTTCTCTTACGGTCACGTACTTCCATCGTGAATTGCCGGAAGACTTGTATATCGAGCCTTCGTTAAGCGTAATATTTTCACCGAACTCGGTCCCTTTATTCTCATAAATCCCGTTTTGAATAAGAGACAAGGAATTGAATGTCGCGTTGGCAAGGTTTGAGAGTTGCCCTTTAACATCAGTGGAGCCCGAAGCATTAAGCCTGCCTTTGTTGACATGAGTGCCTTCGACTTTGAAGTTTCCTGTAATCATGTCGGTGGCTCTGACTTCCGTAGTTGAGGAGGCGCCTTCATCAATATTGAAGATCAGCAAAGACGTCGAGCCTTTGTTCGTGCGCTCCGCTCCGAACGCCAGTGAAAGGGATTCACCCGTTTCCGTTCCGCTGTTCATCATTGTTGCGTCTTTTGCGGCCTTAGCATACCTATAGGATAAGGTCCCCGCATTATCCACGTCTCCTTCCACATTTAAACCTTCGGCCACGGTAAACGTTCCTTCATTGATGAGACTGTCCGTAACAGTCAGATTCTTGAAGATGGTTTTCCCTTCGTTTAGCAGATAGTTATTCACGGAGGAGTTTTCAACAGCGGAGGCATCCAATAGCGAAGATGCACCGGAATTTGAGAAAGCACAGTTCAATTCAAAGGCTGCTGCCTTTCCTTCGTAATCCTTTACAAGGAACTGTCCTTGATTATCTATCGTACCGGCGCCTTCCAGATTGTTTACACGCAGGGCGGCATTGGCTGCAATTTTTACGCTCCCGTTATTCGCGAGATTCCAAATCGCAAATTGGCCGTTTTTGACGTTAAGATTGCCTTCTTTCGTCACAGCGGAGGAGTTGATCCAGCCTACAGAAGGCTCAGCCGCACCGTTGGTACCGAGGGTAAAGGTGCCATTCTCTACGGAGATCTCCCCTCCATTATCGGCACTCGTAAGCAGCTTATTCAGGTTCGAGGAAAAGTCAGAATCGGAAAGAGTTCCAGCAATATTACCTACCAGTGCAAGCTCTCTGCCATCGGCAATCGTTACCCCAGTTGCCAATGCAATATTCTTAAAACCCATACTTGCCTCTAAGACCTTCCCCGGATGCAAGTCTGGGCGGGTCTGACCAACATTCAACCAGTCAAGGTTATCGTTTCCGTTTTTTTCGTTGTAAAGTGTCACCCCGTTCAGCACGACGTTTGTTTGTAAATTAGAAGCCAGCTTCTCTGCTTCTTCGATATTAAAGATAGTTGTCGAAGCAGCCCCTAAGAAGTTTACGGTAAGCTTAGTAGCGGAACCAAATGCGCTCGTCAGAGACTCGGTAACTTCCGACACAAGAGAAGTTGAGAATGTTTTATCGTCTAAAACTAGATTGCCACTCTTCAAAGTAAGACCGGCTTTTACACTGTCCTTAACCGCGCCCACGGAAGAAGTCACTAAATTTCCCGGGAGCTCAACTGATTGAACTGGTTCCTTATCATCCAAAGGAAGGACTTCTTTCTTCGTCTGATAGAAGATCTGATCAGCAGATGTCTGGATAACACCCCCGTCAAGTGTTAGAGTCTTTTTGTTTTCAGTTAAGTTAATACTCTCAACATCTAAAAGACCTCCGGCTTTGATGTTCACAACAGAGTCGGAAGTAAGAGTGCCGATCACAACCTGAGTAAGACCGTCTTTGTATTTAATTTTGTCGTCAGGGTGTGCTTTGTTATCTATGGATGGAGTAACGTTATTCCCAGAAATATTGACGGTATTGTTTCCAAGAATTCCTTCTTTATTGGATTTAGTTACATCCAAAACTCCTCCCTGAATGTTGAGTATGGAGTTGCTAAACCATCCGTTTTCGGCTTTGAATGTTCCTTCTGTCTGGGTGTAGATCGCTCCTTCAGCCGTCAAATAAGTAACAATGACTTCACCCTTCTCAACTTTCAAAGTTGCCCCTTGTTTCAGGGTGAGATTATTAAACTTCGTATCCGATTGGGCTGTAAATTTGCCTGTGTTTTCGACAACTGATGAAGTACCTTAGGAGAACAATCCACCCTTGTTGATCAACTCTCCTTTTATGGTTATTCCATTGGAAGCTTCAATGGTACCGTTTTCTTCATTAGTAAATTGGCCGTCTTGTTCGACCAAAAAAGTGTCATTGACTTTAAGATTTCCAGAACTCGATCCGTTAGCGACCTTTAAAGTTATCCCCGAAACGAATCCCTGATTCTTAAGATATTCGGAAATAAAAACTCCCCCTTCGAGGAAACCGCTAGACTTTATTTCGGCATTGGTCACGGAAAGCGTCCCTCCATTGGACAGCTTCCCTGTATTGAGTTTCAGGTTGTTTAATTCAATCGTTCCAGCGTTGGACAAGCCTACATGAGTGCCTGAACTCATGTCCAATTGAACTGTCCCAGTATCTGCGAAATGGCCTTTATTTGTATTTTCAAACAGACCTTCTCCGTTAATATAGATACTGTTCAGATGGGCGGTTCCGCTGTTCTTAAAAGTGGCTCCTGTTCCCAGATAAAGAAGCTCAGACTCAGAACTAAAGGTCCCTTCGTTGGTAAAAGTACCGGCCGTGAATGTGGTTGAAGCTTGACTGCCCTTTGGCCCTTTGATTGTAAAAAATCCCCCCGAAGAATTTTCTATATTAAAGCCAAGAGAGCTGTTTCCTTTATCAGAGAGGAGGGTAAATTTACCAGTGTTTATAAATTTAGCGGCTTCGTTCGTAGATACGGCGGTCAAAAACGAAACTTCCATCCCTCCCCTATTAACAAGAGTTCCGTTGGCTGTGAGATAGAAATCATCCTTGACAGATACTGTACCTCCTTGAGCATTCTCAAAATCACCGGCAGTTCCTCCTCGTAAAGAGATAGTCAGAGTTCCAAGATTCTTCAGTCCGCCGCGGTAGTGTCCATCCCTACTGTCACCTTCTAGATAAAAATTGTCTACAGTTAATGTTGAATTGATATTGTTTAAATTTCCAGACGAATTAAGCGTGAGAGAGCCAATCCGTGCATTTCCAGAATTCGTCATCACTCCGGTAAAGTTTGCAGACTTAGCCGTCAGAACATTACGATTGTCAATTCGATTACCGCTGTTTACGCTTGTGATGCTATCGACATTAAAATTACCGTAATTAACGAGAGAGCCACAATCGTAGGATTCGTAAGTAAGAACATTTAACGTTGTTTCACGATCAGTTTCCGAGCCAATCTCAATACCGTTATAGTTTGCATCTTGACCGGTAGTTCCGTTTTTGAGCGTGTCAACCCAGAACTCGCCGTTTCTAACGACAACGATGCCCCCAGCTCCGCCCTGATTCGGAGAGGACGGATTGATACCAACATTGAGTTCCTTCAGGTGCCCTTTGGTTTTAGTGAGAGAATTGGAAGAGCCTAATGTCAGTTTAGATTGGTTACCATTCAAGTCGTAAGATCCAACCCATACCACACCGTCTGCTAGTTCAATCTGATCCGGATTTGAATCATCAACGGAACGGCCTACCAAAATAAATTGTTTTCCATTGTTGATGAATAAACCGTTGGTCACGCCCGTAACATTCATGAATCCAAGGTCAGAATCAAGAACATTGGTCTGAGTATCAGCCGTAGGAACAATTTGTTGTGCTTTCTCATTAACCCCTATAACTAAAGCAGTAGCATTAGAAACAGAATTGCTAGTGTTAACTAAAGTGTCAGTAGGTGAAATAGCTCCAATGGGCAACCTCCTTGCTTCATCTACGTTCACGTCAGCTGCGACGGTTATCACCGGACTCAAAAGTACACAAAATGAGGCCAAGAAAACAGATATTGAAAAAGCTTTCGACTTTTCTGAGGAATGAAATTTTGCTGTCTCGGAGACGACTACAAACGTTTTACGAGTCTTGCTCCAAATGGTTTTATAAATTTTATTCATTCTCTCATTCCTTGTTCTTAGGTTGTTCTTTTACTTCTGAAATTCCTCGGCCTAGAAGGTTGGCGCACAACTTATTAGCAACATTGATTCATTTTTTTAGCTTCCATTCTCACAATGTGAGAACTCCTAACCTTTTAATTCTTTTTAATTCGTTTTTCGATCCTTGAAGTGAAAATGGAAGTCTTTTATCCAGGCATCTTTGCATTGAAAAAACGCACAATAGAAATTAACAAATTCTTACTTTCAAGAAAAGAGGAAAAACACTCCTTACTCCTCCTTCGGTAACTTCATAAGAATGATGAATTAGCAGCCGACGTGCGCCCAAGTTATGAATTATTCTTTCTACACAAACTGAGAGAATCTCAACCTATTCGAGCATAAAAAAAGAGACGCTTTTTAGGCGTCCCTCAATATTAAAAATATCTATGGATAACTATAAAGTTATTCCCACTCGATCGTTGCTGGCGGCTTGCCGGACACATCGTAGCAAACCCTATTGATACCCTTAACTTCATTAATGATACGGTTGGAAACCTTACCAAGAAGCTCATACGGCAAGTGAGCCCACTTGGCAGTCATAAAGTCAGATGTCTGAACTGCTCTTAAAGAAACAACCCAGTCATAAGTTCTGCCGTCGCCCATTACGCCTACGCTCTTAACAGGAAGGAATACAACGAAAGCCTGACTGACTTTATCGTACCAATCAGCATTTCTAAGTTCTTCGATAAAGATTGCATCCGCTTGACGAAGAAGATCAGCATATTCTTTCTTAACTTCCCCAAGAATTCTGACGCCCAAACCTGGACCCGGGAAAGGATGTCTGTAAACCATTTCAGCCGGCAAACCTAATTCACATCCAAGCTCTCTGACTTCATCCTTGAAGAGTTCACGAAGCGGTTCCAAGAGTTTAAGGTGAAGAGTTTCAGGCAATCCGCCAACGTTATGGTGAGACTTAATTGTCTTAGCCTTCTTTGTATTAGCGGCGGCACTTTCAATAACGTCAGGATAAATCGTGCCCTGAGCAAGCCACTTAGCATTTGGAAGCTTGGCGGCTTCTTCTTGGAAAACTTCAACAAACAAACGGCCGATAATCTTTCTCTTTGCTTCAGGATCTGTAACGCCTTTGAGTTCGTGCATAAAGCGTTCGCTTGCATCAACGACAACAAGCTTCATTCCCATATTCTTGCGGAAAGTTTCTTCAACTTGCTTGCGTTCATGCAAACGCAAAAGGCCGTTGTCAACGAAAACACATGTCAGCTGGTCACCGATAGCTTTATGAATCAAAGCAGCGGCTACAGAAGAATCAACACCGCCGGAAAGTCCGAGAATAACTTCATCTTTGCCGACTTGTTCTTTGATCTTCTGAACGGATTCCTCAGCAAAGTTGCCCATAATCCAGTCAGGTTTGGCTTTACAGATGTCCAACACAAAAGTATTGAGAATTTCTTTACCTTTCACCGTATGAGTAACTTCCGGGTGGAACTGAACGGCATAGAAACCTCTCTTTTCGTCAGCCATACCGGCGATCGGGCAGCTCGGTGTAGAACACATGAGTTTGAAGCCTTCAGGCATCTTGGTGACTTTGTCACCATGGCTCATCCAAACTTTTAAGAAGCTCTGACCTTCTTCATTTGTAAAATCAGAGATTTTCTCTAACAATTTTGTATGGCCGTGTTCACGGACTTCAGCGTAACCAAATTCTCTCTGGGCTCCGCTTTCAACCTTACCTCCGAGCTGTTCTGCCATGGTCTGCATACCGTAACAGATGCCAAGAACAGGAACTCCGAGTTCAAAAACGGCTGCTGGTGCAACATCAGTAGATTCTTCATAGGCACTCATATGAGATCCGGAAAGAATGATGCCTTTCGGATTGAAATCTCTGATGAAGTCATTAGTCACCTCACAGGAATGTACTTCGCAGTAAACATGAGCTTCACGCACTCTGCGGGCGATCAACTGAGTGACCTGGCTTCCAAAATCCAGAATTAAAATTCGATCGTGTTTCATTAGCTTTACTCTTCAAATAACAAAAGGGACCGTTTTGGTAATCCGCCACGGTCCTTCGTCTACCTCATGTGAGTTTAATGCTCTAAACGATAGTTTGGAGCTTCTTTTGTAATCTTCACATCGTGGACATGAGATTCTCTCATACCTGCTGAAGTAATTTCAACGAACTGAGCTCTTGTTCTCATTTCATCGATTGTTGCGCATCCGCAGTAGCCCATGGAAGATCTCAGACCCCCAGCCATTTGGTAGATGATGGCTAAGACGCTGCCTTTATAAGGAACCATACCTTCGATACCTTCTGGTACAAATTTGTCAACGTTTCCGTTGTTATTGTCCTGGAAGTAACGGTCGGCTGAACCTCTCTTCATAGCACCGAGGGAACCCATGCCGCGGTAGCTCTTGTAAGAACGGCCCTGGTAAAGAATGATTTCGCCCGGAGCTTCGTCAGTACCTGCAAACATACCGCCCATCATTACGCAGTTAGCACCGGCAGCAATGGCTTTAGCAAGGTCGCCTGAGAAACGGATACCGCCGTCGGCAATTAATGGAACGCCGGAATTTGCAAGAGCTTCGGCAACGTTGGAAATAGCTGTGATTTGAGGAACACCAACACCGGCAACAACGCGAGTTGTACAAATAGAGCCTGGGCCGATACCGACTTTAACAGCATCTGCACCGTATTCAACGAGAGCTAACGCAGCAGCGGCTGTTGCAACGTTGCCGCCGATAACCTGAATCTGCGGATAGTGCTTCTTCACCCAAGCAACTCTGTCCAAAACTCCCTGAGAGTGTCCGTGAGCTGTATCAACACAGATAACGTCCACACCGGCTTCAACTAGAAGCTCGACTCTTTCTTCTGTACCAGCGCCAACGCCAACAGCAGCGCCGACTAAAAGTTTGCCGTGAGAATCTTTGGCTGCGTATGGATGTTCTGTAGCTTTGGTAATGTCTTTAACCGTCATCAAACCTTTAAGGTTAAAGTCGTCGTCAACAACTAAAACTCTTTCCAGTCTGTGTTTGTGCATGAGGTTTTTGGCTTCTTCGAGAGTGCCGCCTTCTTTGATGGTGACAAGTCTCTCGGCAGGAGTCATGATTTCACTGATCTTGGCGTCCAGTCTTTCTTCAAATCTTAAGTCACGGTTGGTAACCATACCTAAAACTTTACCTTCTAAGACGACTGGAAGGCCGGAAATGTGATGTTCTCTTGTCAGTCTGAGAACGTCTGCAACAATCATGTCAGGGCCGATTGTAATTGGATCAGCAACCATGCCTGCTTCATGTCTCTTGACCTTGGCAACTTCAGCAGCTTGTGCCTTAGCGGTCATGTTTTTGTGAATAATACCGATACCGCCTTCTTGAGCAAGTGCGATAGCCAACTTGGATTCAGTAACTGTATCCATAGCAGCAGAGCAAAGCGGAAGATTTAATCGGATATTACGTGTGAACTGAGTAGAAAGGACGGTTTCTCTTGGAAGAACGTTTGAGTAAGCCGGAACGAGAAGCACGTCATCAAAAGTGAGTGCCTTTTGAAGGAGTCGCATACTATACCTCTAAACACAAAAAGCGATTATACCTAGACAGAGAACTCAAAATCGAAATTCACTTTTCTAACAAGTTATGGTTTACGATTACCGGCATGCCTTCTTTTACTGACATGGGACTGTCTTTTGATTTCGGCCCTCTTCATTCTTGCAATCTTTGGATCCACAAGAAGCGGGCCGCAGACTTCTACCCTATCGCCGTCCTTTAACTCGTAACCGTCACTGCGGTTTTCGTCCCAGACGCTGACATTCCATCCTTCCTTTAATGGAGAGATGTACTGATCCTTGAATTCGGAAAGATGAAGTCTGTCCGGACAAACAAGTTCTTTTTTTATTAATCCGTTGTCTGATTGATTAACTAAGAAAATGCGCACGAATACCTCGGAAAGAAAAGTAATTGGAAGAAATATCTTGTGCAAAACTTTTGATATTTCCAATAGTCGCTTTGGATTTTAGCTCATTCTCCGAAAAGCCTCCGCCCAAAAGAATGGGCAAATGTAGTTGCCTTTCGAAAGTGTGTTCCGATCTGATTACTATGAACTAGAGGTGAGCATACGATTCTGCCGGCGATTTAAACATTTTCAAGTTGATTTATTACACCGCCACTGCCCACCTTTGCTAATTAGCCTAGGATAACTTCTCGATTTTGTTAAAATTCGACTGTAATTTTTCGACATGAGGCACAATTTTGCGCCGTCATGGATTCATAAGAGGTTTAAAAGTGGCACTTATTCAAAATAAAAAAGCTCGCTTTGATTACACCATTGAAGATAAGTATGAAGCAGGACTTGTGCTTCAAGGTTGGGAAGTCAAATCCATTAGAGAGGGTCGAGCACAAATCACAGAAGCACATATCTTTGTTCGCGAAGGTGAACTTTTTCTTTTAAATGCTCAGGTAGTTCCTCTTGGTACCGCCAGCACACATGAAAAGCCCCAGCCGACACGCACAAGAAAACTGCTGATGCACAAAAAAGAAATCATGCGCATTATCGGCTTGATTGAAAGAGCCGGTTATACCTTGGTTCCTTTAGACATGCACTTCAAAGGCGGTAAAGTTAAATTAACTATCGGGCTGGCCAAGGGCAAGAGAAAGTTCGAGAAGAGAGCTGAGGAAAGCAAACGCGACTGGAAGCGGGAACAACAAAGATTAATGAAAAAGAAGATGAGAAATTAAGAGCCTGCGAGCTTTGAACTACGCAGGCCTTCCTTCAAGATTTCAGAAATTAACGCATTAACTCAAAAATCTTGACAATGTCTTCGGAGTGAAGTTTCTTGAAGTTACCTAAGGTTCCGGGAATCTTGACTGCTTTCTCAGCTAATTCTTTAGGATCCAGATTTTCAGCATGGAGCTCTGCTAATGTAACCGGAGCTCCCATTTCTTTAAAGAAATTCTTTAACGCTGCAATGCCGGCTAATACTGTCTTTTCTTCAGTATCTTCTTTCACTCCCATCACGTTCTGAGCGAACTGGACAAAGCGGGCCGGATTCTCCTTCCAAACATAAGTCATCCAAGCCGGAGTCACTACAGCCAGTCCTTCACCGTGTGTAATTGTTTCGTCCCAAGCACTGATCTCATGCTCCATGCCGTGGCATGCCCAGTCTTCCTTCTGTCCCAAGCCGTAGAAACCATTATGTGCAAAGGAGCCGGCCAAACCGATCTGACTCCAGGCCTCATAATTTTGAGAATCTTTTCTCAAAATTAGGCCGTTCTTCATGATGCTTCTTAAGGCAGCTTCTGCTTGTCCGGAAATAAAATCCGTATTAGGAGTTTGAGTGAAGTATCTTTCCATGATGTGGCTCATCATGTCTATAACACCGGCTCTAACCTGTTTTGGAGGCAGTGTAAAGAAAAGCTCAGGATTAATAATGCTGGCGAAAGGTCTGACAATGTCGCTGCCGGTTCCGAGCTTTCTACCTTGATGAGAGATAACAATGCGCTTGCTCTGTTCGCTGCCGGCTGCAGGAAGTGTCAAGACACAAGCCACTGGAAGTGCTTTTTTAGGCACAACTCCTTTTTCAAAGAAATCCCAGCCTTCGCCTTCGTACGGAACGCAAATTGCGATAGCTTTAGCAGTATCAATAACACTGCCACCTCCGACAGCCACGATTGCTTGAATGCTCTTTTCACGGGCCAAAACTACGCCTTCTTTTACTTTTTCATAAGTTGGATTAGGACGCACGCCGCCGAGCTCAACAAAGTTGATTCCACTCGCTTTTAAACTGGAAGTGACTTTGTCAAGAAGGCCGCTCTTCTTTGCGCTTTGACCGCCGTAAACAACTAAAACCTGTGAATCAGTTCCAACTTTTTCAACTAAAAGAGAACCGATTCTTGTTTCTTGACCACGGCCGAAAAACAATTTTGTTGGGTTATAGAACTCAAAATTTTCCATTTTCTTCTCTTTAAAAGTTATAAAGGAGCGCCGGTGTAAAGCATTGCCCATGCCTCAATAAACTGAGAGGCATAAGGCGGGAGCTCCTCGGGATAGGTAGAAAAATTTCCTTCGGCTAAAAAGCCGGAAATGGCGCCTTGAGCTTGATCTTTAAATAATTTGGAAATGCTGTAGATAACTTCTTCATCATCTCCGATGAGCAAGTCCTTGGCTTGAGGAAGGTGTGCTAAGTTTTCTCTTAAAAAGGCCGCCAGACCATTCGGATTCCAATTTTCAGGACCGACTTCAAAGTGAGGGTTCTTTCCGGTAAATGTATCTCCGAGCCACTGTGCTAAAAAAGCATCTTTTTCCAGCATTTTCTCAGTATCTAGTTCTCCCTGGGCATTGGAAATATGCCGTCTCATCATGTTAATAACGGCTTGGCTGAAAATCGATCTGACAACCTCCAGGTTTACTAAAGAAGGACTTTGAGGAGCCTTTGAACTGTGGTCGGGTCTGCATGATCCGCATGTGCCGCATCCTGCCATTTATTGTCTCTCCAAAATAGAACTCCAGCGTTCTAAAAGATCATTCAGAGCTTTAGCTCCATTGGTTTCAATATTGTCCGGATCTTTGGACAATTCATTGATTAATTGATGTACTTCATTAGTGAAAATATAACTGGCAATTTGGAACAAAGCTGTCCTGTCTTCCAGGTCTTTCTCACTAAATCCGGTCTTTTTAAGTTCCTCCGCCAATCCGGAACGGATATTTCTTTCAAACTTTTCAGGAGTATTGACGACAGGCTTTTCAAACGCGGGGTTCAGCCCCAATAATGTTGAGGCCATTAATGCCGCTGCCTTCTTATCAGTTTCTACAACCTCACTGCGCGCAACGTTTTTTCTCTGCGCTTCACTCAATCTATTGGCAATAGCATGAGCCTGTGATTGAAAAAGGGCTTTTAATGTCTTTGAGTCATCCAAGCTAGGCAAGCTCGCCTGCTCGGGAGAAAGTTTTTCTTCCATAGCTACGCTCTAATTAGAACAAGACGGTTAGGTAATATCTTCCAAATCTTGTATTGACCGGGAGTTAGAGATTCTCCTGAGGTATATGCAATTTCCGCTTCCCAAACTTTGCCGTCAAATTGAACTTTAGCAAAGCGGTTATCCATCCATTCGTGAACCACAACTTTCTTTCCAATCTGCCGCTTTAATCGTTCTGAAGCCGGGACCTCATTTCTATCTAAGGAGTTAACCGTCAGCAGAATTGCAAAGAAAAGACCTGAGGACAAAATCAGAATGGCCAATTGAACGAAGACGGAGGTAAAAAACAGACTTGAGAAACCCGCAATGAAACAGGAAGCAGAAATAATTAAAAACAGGATGTTAACGAAATAGAGATCCAACATTCCAATAATCGCTGCTGCAACAAACCAAAAAAATGTCAGACTCATAAATCTCTTCTCATATGCTAAACGGCTGTCGAGCATTCGCTGACAGCCGTTTAAGTATATCTAAATTAGCTTAACTAGAAATATTATTTCTTAGCGGCGGCTAACTTTCTCCAAGTATTGACCACTGTGTCAGGGTTCAAGGAGATGGATTCAATGCCTTCTTCCATGAGCCACTGAGCCAGATCCGGATGGTCGGAAGGACCTTGACCGCAAATACCAACGTAAGCACCTTTTTCACGGCAAGCTTTGATTGCCATCGAAAGAAGCTTCTTAACAGCAGGATCGCGCTCATCAAAGAAGTGAGCAATCAAGCCAGAGTCGCGGTCCAAGCCAAGTGTAAGCTGAGTCAAGTCGTTGGAGCCGATGGAGAATCCATCGAAGTATTCCAAGAACTGATCAGCCAAAACAGCGTTGCTTGGGATTTCACACATCATGTTCAGACGCAAACCGTTCTTACCGCGCTTAAGTCCGTGTTCTTCCAATCTGTCGTTGACTTCTTTAGCTTCTCTGAGAGTTCTGACAAACGGAATCATGATTTCAACATTAGTCAGACCCATTTCATCGCGAACCTTCTTCAATGCTTCGCATTCCATTGCGAAACATTCTTTAAAGTCGTCAGAAACATAACGGCTTGCACCGCGGAAGCCAAGCATTGGGTTCTCTTCTTCCGGTTCATACTGCTTGCCGCCGACTAACTTACGGTACTCGTTGCTCTTGAAGTCAGACATTCTGACGATAACTTTCTTCGGCCAGAATGCGGCACCGATAGTAGCAACACCCTCAGCAAGTTTTTCTTTGAAGAATTCACGCGGACTTGCATAGCCTGCGCTGGCTTCTTCCACTGCTTTCTTCAAGTCTTCAGGAAGATTCGGATA
The DNA here is from genome assembly GCF_054660695.1 of Turicimonas sp. TL08. Classification (NCBI taxonomy): domain Bacteria; kingdom Pseudomonadati; phylum Pseudomonadota; class Betaproteobacteria; order Burkholderiales; family Sutterellaceae; genus Turicimonas; species Turicimonas sp. TL08. The sequence goes on along the minus strand of NZ_BAAGDP010000013.1, from coordinate 50,470 downwards.
ATCTAAGCAGGCCTTCGGGTGAATTCCGATGTTGTTGTTGATGATGAACTCTAAGCGAGCCAAACCAACACCCTTGTTAGGAATGCTCTGGAATTCGAAAGCAAGCTGAGGATTGCCCACGTTCATCATGATCTTGACCGGACATTCCGGAAGTTCACCTTGCTTAACTTCTTTAATTTCGTACGGAACTAAACCGTTGTAAATGTAACCTGTATCGCCTTCTGCGCAAGAAACGGTAACTTCTTGGTCGTCTTTCAGAATTTCTGTGGCGTTGCCGCATCCGACTACGGCTGCGATACCCAATTCACGAGCAATAATAGCTGCGTGGCAAGTACGGCCGCCGCGGTTTGTAACGATAGCAGAAGCCTTCTTCATGACCGGTTCCCAGTTAGGGTCTGTCATGTCAGTAACAAGGATATCTCCCTCTTGAACCAAATGCATCTGTTCAGGACCGTCAACAATCTTGACCTTACCGGAGCCAATCTTCTGACCGATAGCACGGCCGGTTACTAAAACTTCGCCCTTTCCAAGGAGAACGAATTTTTCCTGAACGTCTTGGGATTTCTGACGAGACTTAACTGTTTCCGGGCGAGCCTGGAGAATATAGAGTTTGCCGTCGATACCGTCTTTGCCCCATTCAATATCCATCGGGCGACCATAATGCTTTTCAATGATTCTTGCGTACTTGGCAAGTTCAATGATTTCGTTGTCATTCAAAGTAAACTTCTTGCGTTCGGCTTCGGGAACGTCAACGACTTTAACGGATCTTCCGGAGGCTTTATCTGTATCGAAGACCATTTCGATCTTCTTGCTTCCAAGTACCTTACGGATGATTGGGAAATTGCCTTGCTCAAGCATTGGCTTATGAACAAAGTATTCGTCCGGATTAACGGCACCCTGAACAACTGTTTCGCCTAAACCGTAGCTAGCGGTAATAAAGACAACCTGATCAAAGCCGCTTTCTGTATCCATTGTGAACATAACACCGGCGCAGCCTTTGTCAGAGCGAACCATTCTTTGAACGCCTGCGGACAATGCAACTACGGAGTGATCAAAACCTTTGTGAACACGGTATGAAATAGCTCTGTCGTTATAAAGAGAAGCAAAAACTTCTTTCATACGGGCAAAAACTTGGTCGATTCCGACGACGTTGAGGAATGTCTCCTGCTGACCGGCAAAAGAAGCATCCGGCAAGTCCTCAGCTGTAGCGGAGGAACGAACGGCAACGGAAATCTGTTCTTGATCGCCTTTGAGCCATTCATAATGTTCACGAATTTCTTTCTCTAACTGTGCAGGGAAAGGAGCCTCTTCAATCCATTGGCGGATTTCAGCGCCGGCTTTTGCCAATTCCTTGACATCATCAACATCTAAAGTCTTTAATCTTTCTTCGATTCGCTTATCTAATCCGCCTTCTTTAAGAAATACTCTGAAAGCCTCAGCTGTGGTAGCAAAACCATCAGGAACACGAATACCTGCCTCTGTAAGCTGACTTAAAAGTTCGCCTAAAGACGCATTCTTTCCGCCGACGATTTCAACGTCGGACATACGTAATTTGCTAAAGGGGATGACAAAACGTCCTTGTTGCATTTTTACCTCTAAAAGGTTTAGGAAAATTTGGTAAATTTTAACTTTATTTCCTTATCTTTGTGGAAATTCCTTGTAAACACAAATTGGGCTGAAAATGACAACCGAAGAAACACCTTCTCAAAATAGTGAGCACATTAGAACCGTCTTTTTTGTTTCAGACGCTACGGCTATTACGGCAGAAACTTTAGCTAATTCCGTCTTAGCTCAGTTTCACGGTTTGAAATATTCCCGTTACCGCATGCCCTTTATCAATACAGTGGATAAGGCTAAAGAAGCTGCATTAAAAATCAATGAGGTAGGTAAAGAGACCGGAATTCGTCCTCTGGTATTCTCTACATTGGTGGCCAGAGAATTGGCCTCCACATTCAATGAATACTGCAATGCATTTGTCATTGAATTATTTAGATCTTTCGTTGGACCTTTAGAAAGAGAACTGGGCATTCCAAGTGACCATTCCGTTGGAAAGAGTCATGAAATTGGAGACCAAGAAAGATACAACCGCAGAATTGATGCAATCAATTACACTTTAGCTCATGACGACGGCCAGACAAACAATGGCTTAGATCAAGCCGATGTCATCTTAGTCGGGGTTTCTCGCAGCGGTAAGACTCCAACTTCTCTTTACCTTGCCATGCAATACGGAATCAAAGCTGCAAACTATCCTTTAATTCCTGAAGATTTTGAGCGTGGCGTCCTGCCTCCCGCTTTAGAGGCTCACAAGAACAAGGTATTCGGGTTATCAATTTCACCACAAAGATTGTCTCAAATAAGAAACGAAAGAAGACCTGACTCTAAATATGCCTCTCTGGAAAATTGCCAATATGAAACCAGAGAAGCGGAACAAATGATGTGGAGAGAAGGAATTCCTTTCCTTTCTTCTACGTCTAAGTCTATTGAAGAAATCTCTGCCACGATTCTATTAAAACTTAAGATCAAAGCAGACCCGCATATGGGAATGTAAATTTAGAATTTTCGACGAGCCTCATTTTCGAGGCTCTTTTGTTTTGTCTAGGAAAATTAAACCACACGTCGTCTCTTTTGTTCAAAAAGACACACCGTCGCTGCCATCGCAACGTTAAGAGACTCCACCGCAGGATTTAAAGGAATAATGAGACGTTTGTCGGAGAGTTTTAAGGTCTCCTCACTGACGCCTTGTCCTTCATTTCCAAATACCCAAATGGTTTTCTGACCGTTCTCTCCCCACACTGTGTCAAACAAAGACTGTCCGCCTCGTGCGTCCGCTACTAAGCAGACATTCTTCGTCTGTTTTTTGATATCTTCTAGGGATAGAGAGGTAAAAATCCTCATTCGGAAATGTGCACCCATCCCGGCTCTCAGCACTTTTGGCGACCATGGATAGGCGCTGTTTTTACTTACTGCCAGATTAGAAACATCGGAGGCAAGAGAACTTCTGGCAATTGTTCCTACGTTGCCCGGATCCTGCACGTCATCCAGAAATACCCAGTCGGAATCCTGAGGTATCTCCGGCTCAGAAGGAATTCGAATGAGACAAAGAATCCCTGCGCTCTCTTCAACAGGACAGACTTTATTAAAAACGCCCTGACTAAACTCGTACTGCTTTATAGAAGAATCATGCAATTGAGACAAAATCTCTGAAATTTCGCTCTTCTCCCCTGCCCCTTCTTTGATGACTACTGCCTTGATAAGATCTTGACGATGAATTAGTTCTTTGGCCAAATGGACACCCTCGGCAATCGTCAAACCTTCTTTCTTACAAAACCGATTTGACTGATTAAGCCTTTTGAGCTGTTTCACTAATTCATTATTTTCAGATGTGATTAACTGCATCCTTCCACTCCTTTACTATTTGAGCGGGTTAAAACATTGGTTACCGGACGGAACGTCTTCCTATGAATCTCACAGGCGCCGAACTTTTCCAAAGCCTCTAAATGTTCTTTTGTTCCGTACCCCATATGATGCTCAAAACCATACTGCGGATATTTCTCTGCGTACTCAAGCATCAACCGGTCACGATAAGTCTTAGCCAAGATTGATGCGGCCGAAATTTCAGGAATAATGTCATCTCCGCCGATAATCGGTTCGCTTCGGTAATTCCAGCGGGGAAGCCGGTTTCCGTCAACAAGAACGAAATCCGGCTGCGGATTCAATCCTTCAACAGCCCTTTTCATTGCTAAGAAGGTAGCTTGCAGAATGTTGAGAGAGTCGATTTCTTCTACGGAAGCAGTCCCGATTGCCCAGCAGAGAGCTCCTTTTTTAATTTTGGCTTCGAGATCATTTCTTTGATGTTCGTTCAACTTTTTAGAGTCTCGAACATGTTCTACAGGATGAGCTTTTTGAAAGATGACGGCCGCCGCTACCACGGGACCGGCCAAAGGCCCTCTTCCCGCTTCGTCTACTCCGCAGAGTAAATCTTCATCAAAAGAATCAAAAAGATAGCCCATTAGCTTTTGTGCAAAACTTTCGCAATAGCTTCGGAAGCAAGTTTAGGTGTATCTCGAAGCAGAGAATGATGCATTTCAGTAAAAACATCACGAAGCATTTCAGCTCTGGTAGGCTCAAGTGCATGCAAGATATGAGACGCCAAGATATCAGGATTGCAGAACATCTGCACGCACTCGGGAACCAAAGTCTTTTGCGCAAGAATATTTGGGAGGCTGATCCACTTCGTCTGGCCCTTTGAAAGAATAAGCATAGCCGAAAGAGCAGGCATTGCATAACCGACAACTAAAGGCTTTTTGTAGAGAGCGGCTTCCAGCGTTGCCGTACCGCTTGCCACTAGAATGGCGTCAGACGATTCCATTGCCTTATGAGAATTTCCTAAGGTCAATACCGTTGCCTCTTTGACTTTCGGGAAAGTATCCAAAATTTTGGAAATTTCTGCCTTTCTTGCCTCATCAGCGGCCGGAACAATAAATTTAACCGACGGATCTGATTTCAGGATCACCTCGCAGGCGCCAAAAAATTGAGGACCGCACCATCTGATCTCATCTTTTCGGCTTCCGGGAAGAACTGCTACTACCGGTCCCTGAACAGGAAGCCCCAGCTCTCTTCTCGCTTCTTCCGTCTTCGGTTCCAACGGGATCAAACGCGCCAGAGGATGGCCGATATAGGTACTGGAAATGCCTGCCTTATCGAAAATCTCTTTTTCAAAAGGAAAGATCAGTAAGAGATGATCAACGGCTCGTTTGATTTGATGAATACGATTAGGACGCCATGCCCATACTGCAGGCGCAACCATATGAATTACAGGAACTCCCTTTGATTTTGCTCTTTCTTCAATAGCTAGATTAAAGTCAGGTGCATCTACTCCAATAAAGGCATTAGGAGGCATTTTGGTCACACGCTTCAACATCTGAGAACGAATCTTTAAGATTCTCGGTAGATGCTTGATGACTTCGATATAACCTCTAACTGAAAGGTCTTTTGCGTGAAACCAAGGAGTAAGACCGGACTGAATCATCCGGTCTCCGCCGATGCCGTCCATTTCAATTTCAGGAAATTCCTGCATCACGGACGGCAGTACTTCGGATGCCAGGAAATCTCCGCTATTTTCCCCGGCTGACCAAATAATGTTGGGTGCAGGCAGTTTCTCCATTACCTTGCCAAACCTCTGGGAGAAGTTTCCATAAATTCTCTCATTGTGTCAGCAACCATGACCGACTGCGGGTCTGTTATTTCAGCGCATAAAGTCTTGATAGCTTCTGATGCCTCTGAAACATTCAAATTGCTTCTGAAGATCAATTTATAGACCTCTCTCGCAGTATGGATAGCATCGCGAGAGTAACCATGGCGTTTCATGCCTTCAATATTGACGCCGAACGGAGCTCCGGGATAGCCTTGATAATTACAGAAAGGCAAAACGTCTTGTCTCATCATGCTGCCGCCGCTGAGCATCGCTCCGCGGCCGATGCGCACGAACTGATGAATACCGGACTGGCCGCCTATGATGGCATCGTCACATACCACTACGTGGCCGGCCAAACCGACGTTATTAGCAATAATCGTGTTGTTACCGACTCTGCAGTCGTGCGCAATGTGCACGTTTGCCATCAGCAGATTATTGCTACCGACTTCCGTCAGACCTTTGTCCTGGACAGTACCAACGGAAAGTGTGCAGTGTTCACGGATAACGTTGTTGTCTCCAATTACCAAGCAGGTGTCTTCGCCTTTGTATTTTTTATCCTGGGGCTCAATGCCTACAGCAGCAAATGCATAGAACTTATTATTAGAGCCGATAGTGGTCTTGCCGGTTACGACAATATGACTCTGAAACCAGCAGCCATCGCCGATTTTGACTTCCGGACCGATAGTACAAAACGGACCCACATAGACAGAATCTGCAAGTTCTGCACGCGGATCAACAATAGAAGTCGGATGAATTTGCGCCATAGAGATTTTCCAAAAAATTATCTTGAGGCCTTATAAGAGCACATCATGTCAGCACAAGCTGCTAAAACGCCGTCAACTGTAGCATCGCAGTGCATTTTGATCATACCCGCTTTCTCTCTAAGGAAAGTGCATTCAAAACGGAGCTGATCGCCGGGGATGACGACACGTTTGAATCTGGCGTTATCGATAGCTGCGAAATAGAAGAGCTTGTTCGGATCTCTTTCGCCGCCCATGCGTGCAAAAGCCAGCATTGCGCAGGCTTGAGCCATCGCTTCAATGATTAAGACACCAGGCATTACAGGCACGCCCGGGAAGTGGCCGGTAAACTGGGGTTCGTTGACAGTAACGTTCTTAATTGCAATTAACTTGTCTACACCGTTTGTTTCTAAAACTCTGTCGACCAGAAGGAACGGATAACGGTGAGGCAGAAGCCTCATAATGTCATTGATATCTTGCATTGCTTACTCAGTTTTATTTAATGAATCTAACTTTGCTTCAACTCGCTTGAGGGATCTTCTCATTTCCGGCAAACGTTTGATAACAGAAAGAATGTTAAAGAATTCTTTATGGGGCAAAGCAGGCATGTATCCTGCGTAGTATCCCGGGGTGTCAATTGTTCCTGGAACTCCGGCACCGCCTCCGATAATTGTACCTGCAGGAACGGACAAATGACCTGCAAATCCGGCGCCGCCTCCGGCTTGACAGTTATCGCCAATCGTAGTGCTTCCTGCCATCCCTACTCTTCCGGAAAGAACAACGTTATTGCCGACTTTACAGTTGTGGCCAATCATAACCAAGTCATCAATCTTGGTACCGTTTCCGATAGTAGTATTGTTCAAAGCACCGCGGTCAATACAAGTGTTAGCGCCGATTTCAACATCGTCTCCTGTCACAACTGTGCCAACCTGCGGAATCTTTACATACATCTTATCCAACGGAGCAAATCCAAATCCGTCCGCCCCGATAACTGCCCCGGAATGGATAACGTTTCTGCGTCCAATCTTGCATCCGTAGTAGATGTTGACGTTCGGATAAAGATGTGTTCCTTCACCAATTTCAACGCCTTCGGAAATGACGGAATTTGCGCCGATCCAAGCTTTTGCACCAATCTTTGCACCGGCTTTGATAACTACACCGGGCTCAACGGTAGCCGTCGGATCAACGACAGCACCGTCTTCAATAGTAGCTTTTGGGCTGATTCCCGGTTCAGGCTTGACTTCAGGAAGCATGACTTGGAGAGCGTAGGCAAACCAAGCGTAAGGATTTTTTGTAATGACGGTGATTCTTTCCGGGTCTTTATCGCCCCAAATAGCGTGCTTGTCTTCTTCAGTCAGAACAAGAGCCGTAGCTTTGCAGTTCTTTGCCTCTTCTCTGTACTTCGGAGAAGCCAAGAAAGCAACGTCTCCGTGGCCTGCGGTCTCCAAAGGAGCAATCATATTGATTTTTTCATTCTGGCCATTAGCAGAGATGGTACTAAGCAACGTATCGTTGCTTAACTCTTTAATACGATCGACTAAGTCAATCAGAGTAATTGGCCCTGTTTTATGAATCATGATTTAGAACCTCTAAAAAGAATCTTTTGCATTCAACTTAATGTCGTGCAAAGTTGAAACATCCGTTACTGAAAGACATAAGCCGAGGGAAGCCCCCGGCTTTATACACAATTGGCAGACAAGAGTCTGCCAATTGGTGAGAATTACTTGAGTTCTTTAAGAACTTCGTCCGTTATATCAATCTTCGGATTAACGTAGATGGCTTCTTGAAGAATTAAGTCATATTTTTCACGCTGAGCGATGTTCTTAATGACTGTATTAGCTTGACGCAAAAGCTTCTGGAGTTCTTCGTTGCGTCTCTGATTAAAGTCTTCTCTGAGCTCTCTTTGACGTCTCTGGAAGTCTCTGTCACGTTCGCCGAGGTCTCTCTGCTTACGGATTCTTTCCTGCTCGGTCATTGTGGAAGCGTTCTTTTCGAATCTTTCGATATCGCTCTTAAGTCTCTGACCGGCTGCATTAATGTCTTTGTCGCGTTTAGAGAATTCTTGCTCTAACTTCTTGCTGGCTGCTTGGGCAGCAGGAGAGTCACGAAGAATAACTTCTGTATTTACAACACCAATCTTCATTTCAGCAGCTTGGACGGCTGTTGCGCCAACTGCAAAAAGTGAAGAAACCAATGCGAGTGTTAACAATTTTTTTTGCATGAATATTATCTCCAACACAATTATTGAATTGTGCCATAAATATTAGAAGCCTGTTCCGATTTGGAACTGGAATCTTTCAAGTTCGTCGTTATCTTTCTTGTTAAGAGGTATTGCGAAACTCAACTTAAGCGGACCCATCGGTGAAATCCAAGCTAGACCAAAACCTACGGAGTATCTGAGATCACCGAAGTCTAGCTTATCTTTCTTGTATCTAACAGTACGGTTAGCACCTGAGCCAATATACTCGGCTTTTCGGCCCCAAACCCATCCGCCGTCCAAGAAGGTAAACATTCTCAAAGTTCTATCAGCACCCGGTATCGGCGTCAAGAGTTCGAGCGAGAAGTTGAACTTTCTATTACCACCGGAAGCATCACCGTCAGAATCTCTAGGTCCGAGAGAAGAGGATTCAAAACCTCTGACAGAACCGATACCGCCGCCGTAGAAGTTCTTGAAGAACGGATATGGTTTGCCGGCATATCCATCTCCATAGCCGATTTCAGTATTAAAGGCAAAAGTAATGGACTTAGTAACCGGAACGAATTGCTGGAATTGATAAGTCGCACGATAGTACTTCAGGTCTAAAACCGGCAGAGAAACTTCACCGAACAATCTCTGGTAACGGCCTCTTGTCGGAGCCAACACATTGTCTCGACTATCCCTTGACCATCCTAATGTAGCAGCAACAGATTTCGGTTTGTCGCCGTAATCACGCACATATTCCCAATATCTTTGAGGAGCCCTGCTTCCGACCTTAACATCGGTCATTTCAACTTTGCCGCCTAAGAAGATTTGGTCATTTTCCGTAATTGGAATACCGTAGGTAACACCGGCACCATAGGTCTCGTACTTAACGTCGTCAGTAATTTCGAGCTCATCCAGGTCCATACGTCTGTCGTAAATTTCGAAAGACTGGCTGATGCCGGAAGTTGTAATGTACGGCTGAGTGAAGGTCGCAGCATAAGTGCGAGTACTCTTAGACGTATTGACTTCAACGGATAAAGAATTACCGGTACCGAAAATATTGTTCTGAGCAAAACCACCGCTCAAAATAATACCTTCTGAAGTAGAGTAACCTGCACCTAAAGAAATATTACCGGTCGGTCTTTCTTTAACCTTCACTTCCAAATCAACTTCGTCCGGAGATCCTGTTACAGGATGAGGCTCGGCTGTAACGGTTTCGAAGAAACCAAGTCTGTCGATTCTGTCTCTTGAAACTGCAACCTTATCGCTGTCAAACCAGCTGGATTCATACTGTCTAACTTCACGGCGAATAACTTCATCGCGAGTTCTGGTATTGCCGGTAATGTTGACTTTACGAACGTACACTCGGCGCCCCGGGTCGATGGTATAGACCAAGGAAACTTCATCGCTGTTAGCACCCTCTGTTAAGGGCTCCGGAGTGGCACGCGCAAAGGCATAGCCTAAAGTAGAAAGCTTGTCGATAAACTTTTTGCTCAGTTCATTAACTTCAGAAGCGTTGTAAACACTTCCCGGCTTGATATCAATTAAAGACTCAAATTCCGGTTCCAACCCAAGCATATCGCCTGTCAAGCGTATATCTTTGATTTTGTACTTTTTACCTTCAGAAACGTTAATGGTGACATAAATACTGGATTTATCCGGGCTGACGGAAACTTGAGTAGAGTCAATTCTGAAATCCAGGTATCCGTTGTTGTTATACAAAGCTCGAATAGCGTCTAAGTCAGCCTGCAGTTTTTCTCTGGAGTACTGATCTCGTTTGGTGTACCAAGAGAACCAGTTAGGCGTGCCTAATTGCATTTCGTCACGCAAATCGCCTTCGTCGTAAACAGTGTTGCCGACAAAGCGGATTTGCTGAATCTTCGAAACGTTTCCTTCATCAACGTCAATATTGACACGGACCCTGTTTCTTTCTAACGGAGTGACGGTAGTCTTGATTTCAACTGCATAACGACCGCGAGCCAAATATTGTCTTCTCAATTCCTGAGTGGCTCTCTCCAGAGTGGAGCGGTCAAAAATCATGCCTTCAGCAAGTCCGACGTCTCTCAACGATTTTTCAACGCCTTTTTTATCGAATTCCGAAATGCCGGTTGTAGCAATACCCGCAACAGTAGGACGTTCCTGAATACGAACAACTAACACATTGCCGTCCATATCCAGTTCGATGTCGCGGAACATCCCGGAAGCATAGAGAGAACGCAAGGCCTCAGCACCTAATTCCGGTGTGTAGGTATCGCCTACTCTAATCGGCAAGTGAGAAAACACGGTACCTGCTTCTGTACGTGAAATTCCTTCTAGTCTTATGTCTTTAATCACATGTCCTTGAGCAAAAGGCGAAGACATCGCCAGAGAGACCAGACAAGCGCAGACTGTTTTTTGAGGTATTCTCATCATGTTAAAAGAATTATTAAATTTTTAGTTTGTAAATCAAGGCATTAAACGATTTAAGTCGTTGAATAAAGCTAAAAACATTAAACCGCATAACACCGCGATTCCAACCTTCTGGGCCGCCATTTGTACTCTTTCAGAGACCGGGCGCCCCGTCACTATTTCAACGGAATAATACAGGAGATGGCCGCCGTCTAACATAGGAATAGGTAGCAGATTTAATATTCCTAAGCTAATAGAGACAAGCGCCAAAAACGAAATAAACGGCTCCAACCCTAGGCGGGCTGTCTGTCCCGCGTAATCCGCAATGGTAACCGGGCCGGAAATATTTTTTACGGATACTTCACCGGTCAGCATTTTCCAAATCATTTCAACGGAAAATACCGCCGTATCCCAAGTTTTCTTAGCTCCTTCCCAAACGCTTCTAAAAAGGCCGTACGAAACGGTAGTCTTGGGTAGATCCACTCCGAAAACCGCTCCGATCCTGCCGATTTGTTTCCCGTTTTCATCTTCAACAGCCAAGGGAGTGAAAGTTACATCGTGTTTCTTCCCGTCCGCAGACAAAACAGTAAAAGTAGCTTCTCTATTCGGATACTCTCTAATGAGATTTACCAGCTGTTTGATATCTGTGATCTTTTTTCCATCAATGGCAAGGACGGTGTCCCCCTTCTTTAAACCGGCTTTTTCAGCAACTGATCCGGAAACGAAATCTCGAATGTAAGGATCTCCGACTTTTAACTCAACACCTAAATCAGCAAAAGAATCTTTACCCGGTTCCTCTTCTTCGAGCTTCAATCCTGCAAGGTCAATTCTTTTTTCTCGGACGTTTCCATCGGAAGATTCGACCTCAAGATTAATTACCTGTCCGGCATGCTTAAGCATTTCCAGGCGCATATCACTGAAAGTACTGACAGGTTTTCCGCCCACAGCGAGAATTTTATCTCCGTCCTCAATGGCGGCATAAGCAGCCGGAGTTCCCTGCAAAGGTGCCTTAACAACCGGAAGAAGATCGGTAGTACCGACAAAGAAAATGATCGAGTAAAGGAGAATCGCTAAAAGTAAGTTAGATGCAGGCCCGGCGGCAACAATGGCAAATTTCTGCCACACATTTTTTGAGTTGAAAGTTCTCTTAGCGTCTTCAGGCTTGATAGGCAGGCACGACTCATCTCTCTCATCAAGCATGCGGACATATCCGCCGAGAGGTATGGCAGATACTCTCCACTCGACTTGATCCGGGTCTTTGGGATTCTTCCAAACAAAAAGAGGTTTTCCAAAACCTATGGAAAAATTAAGGACTTTTACGCCGCACTTTCGAGCGACCCAATAATGCCCAAACTCATGAATGACAACTAAAATTCCTAAAGTTACGGCAAACGCAAGAAGCGTTGTCAACAAATTCAACTTCTACTCTCCTGTATAACCACTGATGTATTCTTGAGTCAGAATTCTTGCCTCTTTGTCGGCCTCCAAAACATCCTCTAATGACTTCGGAGCTTGTTCAGAAGCGCTGAGCATCATGACTTCACAGATTTTAGGAATATCTATAAAACGTATCTTCCCTTTCAAGAAATTCTCAACGGCAATCTCATTTGCGGCATTGAGCATGATGCAGCTGCAGCCTCCTCGTCTAAGCGCTTCATAGGCATACGCTAATTGCGGGAATCTCTTGGTATCGGGTTTTTCAAAGGTCAGCTCATGAATGGAGGAAAAATCCAAAGGTTTTACGCCGGCATTTAAGCGTTCCGGATAGCCGAGGCAATATGCAATCGTATTACGCATATCCGGCGCTCCCAACTGGGCTAAAACCACCCCATCCTCGTACTGAACCATGGAATGAATAATACTCTGGGGATGAACCACGACATCTATCCGATCTTCGGGAGTGTCGAAAAGCCACCTTGCTTCAATAACTTCTAAACCCTTGTTCATCAATGTAGCACTGTCGACGGTAATCTTTTTGCCCATAGACCAATTCGGATGATGGGTTGCCTCTTCGACCGTCACCGTGGAAAGATCCATACGTTTACGGAACGGGCCCCCTGAAGCAGTCAAAATAATACGGTGGCTTTGGCGCATTTTTTCTGAGGCGCTTTCCAAGCATTGAAAAACCGCATTATGTTCGCTGTCAACGGGAAGCAGTTGGGCTCCGTACGCTTTAATGGTGTCCATCAATAGCCGGCCTCCGCACACTACGCTTTCTTTATTGGCTAAAAGAAGACGTTTCCCTGCCTTCGCAGAAGCGAAAGTAGAGGCAATACCTGCCGCCCCGACAATTGCACCGACAACGATTTCTGCTTCGGGATCGGCAGCCTCTTCTACGATAGCTTTTTCTCCGGCTTTAGCTATGGTCTTTAATTGACGGGCCCTAAGGGCTTCTTGAAGCTCCCCAAATAGTCGGGAGTCACCGATCACAGCAACTTCCGCATTTGTTTTTTTAGCCGCATCGGCTAATTTCTGGACATTGGAATAAGCTGTAACTGCTCTAACAGCAAACTTTTCGGGATACCTATTTAAAACATCAATGGTGCTGGTGCCTATGGAACCGGTTGCTCCAAGAATTGAGACTTTTTTCATCTAATTACAAACCTTGGATAAAAAGCAAAATAAAGACGGCTAAAGGAAGTACGGCAAACTGGGCATCCAATCTGTCGTAAACACCTCCGTGTCCGGGAAGCAAATTGCTCGAATCTTTTACTCCGGCAGTACGTTTTACTGCGCTTTCGAAAAGGTCTCCGGCAATAGAGAAAAGAACGGTAATGAACAAAATGGCAGCTGAAGCAAACACAGTCAGCTTAGAAATAATAGTGTTTGTCCAGAACGGGGCTTGCGGAGCAACCGCATACAAAACGTAGCTCAGAACAAGAACACAAATAACTGCTGTGAGAGCCCCAGACCATGTTTTCTTGGGACTAATTCCGGTAGCCATCTTAGGGCCTTGTAAGGCACGTCCGCCAAAGTATGCTGTAATGTCAGCAACCCAGACGATAGCCAAAACGGAGATCATGTAGACGGCACCGAACTCGCGGTATAAGAACATTAACGAGAACCAAGCGCAAGGAACAAAAATTAAAGCCGAAAGCCATGCCAAAGGATTCGGAACGTTCCAGCCGGACATTCTCTTAAAGAAAACTACACAGGTTAAAACCGTCCAAATGACAGTACCGACAGAAGAAATAATAAGCAGACCATTTCCCGACTGAAGCATGTTCACATCAATCGGCTGGAACATTTCGAGCCAGTAGAAAAATACAGCTGCTGCAAAACCGATCAGAAGGCATAGAGCGTTATTCCATTTTGCCAAGCGCAGCCACTCCCAGAGACAGGCTCCCATGGCGATAGCCGCAACTGCCGTAAAAGCCCATGGGCCCATCCACAAGGCCGCGATGATGACGATAAATAAAATAACAGCCGTAATTATTCTTTGCCTAAGCATGTTATTACCTCCTATTTATTGGCATTTTTCTCCGAGATTTGCTCTGAGGTCTTACCAAAGCGTCTTTCTCTTGATGCGTACCACAATAATGCTTCTTTAAATTCTTTTTTACCAAAATCCGGCCATAAAACGGAGGTAAAGTAGAGCTCACTATAGGCAAGCTCCCACAAGAGAAAATTACTAATGCGGCTTTCAGAGCTGGTTCGGATAAAAAGGTCTACGTCTCCTGAGTCTCCGATTTGAAGATTTCTTGCAAAAAGTTCTTCAGTGACATCTTCAGGAGCAACTCCTTTCTTCATCATTGCTTTGCAAGCTTCAATGATTTCCCATCTGCCGCCGTAATTGACGCAAATATTGAGCGTCAAACCGGTATTGTTTTCTGTCAGCTTATGCGATTCCGCAATTTTTTTCTGCAGCTCTTCCGGAAAACGAGAGAGGTCGCCGACCATACGAATACGGACATTGGCCTTGTGCAGAGCAGAGGTTTCTTTTGCCAAAGACGTCAGAAACAAGTTCATGAGAGCAGAGACCTCATCTGCTGGCCGATTCCAGTTCTCACTAGAAAAAGCAAACAAAGAAAGATGCCGGACACCTGATTCAGCGGCCGCTTGAATAACGGCTCGGACAGAATCCACACCTTTTTTATGACCTGCTACGCGAGGAAGAAAACGTTTTTTCGCCCATCTTCCATTGCCATCCATGACAACAGCCACGTGGCGTGGAATCGCTTCACGTGGCTGAGCGGATAATTCTTTTATATCCATAATCGAAAGAAATTAAACAGTCATAATTTCTTTTTCTTTTTCAGCAACTAACTTATCAACTTCAGTGATGTATTTGTCAGTTAACTTTTGAATTTCTGTTTCGGCTCTTCTCTGCTCATCTTCAGAAATTTCTTTTTCTTTAACTAAGGCAGCAATCTTGTTGTTAGCGTCTCTTCTCAGATTTCTAACGGCAACCTTAGCTTCTTCACCTTCTCCGCGGACGACTTTAGTAAGGTCGCGTCTTCTTTCTTCAGTAAGAGGAGGCATCGGAACGCGAATGATGTCACCGGAAGTAGCGGGATTCAAGCCGAGATCGGAGTTACGAATAGCTTTTTCAACTACTGCAACCATTTTCTTTTCCCACGGCTGAACGGTAATTGTTCTGGCATCGGCCAAACCGAGCTGAGCTACCTGAGAGATTGGTGTGGGTGAACCGTAGTAGTCAACAGTGATATGTTCAAGAAGACCTGTGTGAGCACGGCCGGTGCGAATCTTCATGAAGTTTTCTTTGAGCGTAGCAATAGTACGCTGCATATGATGTTCAGACTGAGAGTAAATATCTTTTGTGGACATAGTTAACCCATTAAAAATCTTGTTGTTTCCCCTTGAGGGAATCTGCGTTTTAAAAAATGAAAGCTAATTTATTAAGTTTACCACGAGAGAGAAATAACCATTCCGGAAAAATTGCTCTAAAACATTTGATTACGGGCACCTTGCAGAAAAGCTTTGTTCACCAGCAGATTCCATCCTCAGTTCTTTCTTTTTTCGAAGCACTTCATCAAAATTTCCAGCGAAGGAGCTCTGTTTTGGAGGGGGAAAAATTTTGGAGCTCTTCTTTCCTGCGTGCAAGGCATTGAAAGAAGAACTCCGAAATTGAAAAAGGCCTTGAAAAAAATCAAAGCCTTAAGGTTTTATTTAGACGTGAACTAAAGTTCCTTCATCTTCTCCGAGAACAACGCGTTTTAATGCGCCCGGATTGTGAAGATTGAAGACTCTAATCGGCATCTTTTGGTCGCGGCATAAAGTAAATGCCGTTGCGTCTAAGATCTTTAACTTCTTCTGAATAGCCTCATCAAAAGTCAGGCTCTTAAACATCTTAGCTGTCGGATCTTTCTTCGGATCAGCCGTAAAGACACCATCTACCTGAGTAGCTTTCAAAACAACTTCAGCACCGATTTCAATACTGCGCAAGGCAGCCGCCGTATCGGTTGTGAAGAACGGGTTGCCGGTACCGGCCGCGAAAATCACCACCCTGCCCTTTCTCAAGTGGCTGAGAGCTTTGCCGCGAATGTACGGTTCGGCAACCTGATCAATGTCCAAAGCACATTGAACACGTGTTTCAACGCCTTCATTTCTGAGGCAGTCTTGAAGAGCCATTGCATTCATGCAAGTGGCCAGCATACCCATGTAGTCGCCTGTAGCGCGATCCATACCGGTACTGCCGAGTGCAACACCGCGGAAGATGTTGCCTCCACCGACGACGATGGCTAATTCCACACCTAAATCAACGATGCTCTTTACCTCTCCGACAATGGCTCTAAGCGTATCGCGATTGATACCGAAAGCCGCGTTGCCCATCAGGGCCTCGCCAGAAAGTTTAAGAAGGATTCTCTTATATTTAGGTGTTTCGTTTTCAGCCATCATAGTCTCCTAAAAATTAAGCACGTGCAGCGGCGGCCTGAGCAGCGACTTCAGCAGCGAAGTCGTTAGAACGCTTTTCCATACCTTCGCCAACAACGAACAAGGCGAATGCAGCAACTTCAGCTTTGTGTTCCTTAAGAAGCTGGCTGACAGTCTTCTTGTCGTCCTTAACGAACGGTTGAGACATAAGTGTAACTTCTTTGAGGAACTTGTTGACGGAACCTTCAGCAATACGTGCAATCATTTCTTCGGGCTTGCCGTTTTCGCGGGCCTTTTCAGAAGCGACGCGGCGTTCTTTTTCAATCAATTCAGGATCAACGCCTTCAGCATTTAATGCTTTTGGCTTGGAAGCAGCAATGTGCATTGCAACATCATGAGCAACTTCGTCATCACCGCCAACGATATCAACGATAGCGCCGATCTTGGCACCGCCGTGGATGTAGTTGTGGAGTTTGCCCTTAGCTGTGAGAAGCTGGAAGCGGCGGATAGAAATATTTTCGCCAATCTTACCGATAAGAGCTTTACGAATAGCTTCTACTGTAGAACCGTTGAGCGGAAGTTCAGACAAGGCAGCCAAATCAGCCGGCTTAGCTTCAGCAATCAACTTAGCGATGTCATTTGCGAAAGCGATGAAATCAGCGTTCTTGGCAACGAAGTCTGTTTCAGAGTTCAGTTCAACGATAGCACCGGTAGTCTTTGGCTCGTCGATATAGATAGCAACTACGCCGTCAGCTGTTACACGGGAAGCAGCCTTAGTAGCTTTGTTGCCAAGCTTAACGCGAAGAATTTCTTCGGCTCTGGCCATATCGCCTTCAGCCTCTGTAAGAGCTTTTTTGCACTCCATCATCGGGGCATCAGTCTTTTCACGGAGTTCTTTAACCATTGCGGCACTAATAGCAGCCATTATGTTTATCCTTTAAGTAAAAGTTTTAAAAGAAAGGGGCTGAATACGCCCCCTCCTAGTTAGATTGCTAAGATTGATTACTGAGCAGGAGCTTCTTCAACTTGAACTTCTTCTACGAAGTCTTCGTCTTTACCGGCAGCCTTAACTGTTTCGTCAAGTCTCTTGTTCTTGCCTTCCAAAATGGCGTCTGCAAAACCCTTGGCATAGAGCTTAACAGCACGTGCGCTGTCGTCGTTGCCAGGGATGATGTACTGAACACCAGCTGGGTTGTGGTTTGTATCAACAACACCAACAACTGGAATACCGAGCTTGTTAGCTTCTTGAATAGCAATCTTGTGATAGCCGACGTCAACGATAACCAAAGCGTCAGGAACAACAGTCATTTCCTTGATACCGCCCATTGCTTTGTTGAGCTTTTCTAGTTCACGAGTGAAGTCAAGAGCTTCTTTCTTAGTCATCTTGTCGAGACCACCATCAGCAACAGTCTGTTCCATTTCTTTGAGACGTTTCAAAGAAACCTTAACTGTTTTGAAGTTGGTGAGCATGCCGCCCAACCAGCGCTGATCAACGTAAGGCATACCGGCGCGCTTAGCTTCTTCAACGATAGCTTCGCGAGATGTGCGCTTTGTGCCTACGAAAAGGATAGTACCGCCGTTAGCAGCTAAATCTGTCAAAAACTTAGCGGCGTCATTGAAGCCTTCAACTGTTTTTTCGAGATTGATGATGTGAATCTTGTTGCGGGAACCGAAAATGTACTGTGCCATTTTTGGAGACCAGAAACGTGTCTGATGGCCGAAGTGTGCGCCTGCTTCAAGAAGTTCACGCATGCTCAATGTTGTCATGTTTTTTTCCTTTAGGGTTTAATTCCAACACCTCTTCCCTCGTCCGAACGGAACCCTAGTAGAGGAGGTGCGCTATTTAAAAATATTCTTGGCTTATGCCAATTGGGGCAGAATTCTATCAGAAACAAGACACTAGAATCGAAGGTTTTACAAAGAATTGTAATTATCGGAACCTGGCTTAATTAATTGACTCTCTTTGGGTTTGGATGAGCTTTTGGACCTTTCATCGTCCGACCTCGGCCTTCGCCGTTATAAATATTTACGAGCTCTTAAGAAAATTATGCACAATTTGCAAACAAATCACTTTTTTCTTTCTTAGGATGACTAGAATTCAGAAAACTTGGAATTAAAAATGTCACTTAAAAAAATCGTTATTAAAACTCCTGAAGAAATTGAAGGAATGAGAGCTGCGTGCAGAGACGCTGCTCTGGTATTGGATTTCATTGAACCTTATGTAAAGGCGGGCGTCACCACCGAAGAGCTAGACGATCTCATGCTCAAATACATGACCGAAGAACTCAAGGACGTCTCTGCCTGTCTTGGATATTCATCCGGCGGTGAAACTCCTTATCCTAAAGCCACTTGCATCTCTGTCAATCATCAGATTTGCCACGGAATTCCTGACCAAAAAGTTCTTAAAAAAGGCGACATTCTCAATATCGACGTCACCGTAATCAAGAACGGATTCCATGGCGACACGAGCAGAATGTTCAAGGTAGAACCTGTATCTATCGCCGCATCGCGCCTTTGCGAGATCACATTCAATGCGATGTGGAAAGGCATTTGCATGGTTAAGCCCGGGGCTCATTTCGGCGACATCGGCTACGCCATTCAGCAGTATGTTGGCCCTACCGGCTGCTCTATCGTTAGAGAATTCGGTGGTCACGGCGTAGGAAGAGGTTTCCACGAAGAACCTTTTGTCGCACACATTGGGAAGATGGGTGAAGGCCCCGAAATGAAGCCGGGAATGATTTTTACCATTGAACCAATGATCAACGCCGGCAAACACGCTTTGAAAATTATGCCTAATGGCTGGACCGCTGTAACCAAAGACAGAAGCCTCTCCGCACAATGGGAGCACACGGTTTTGGTTACTGAGACCGGTTATGAAGTCTTAACTGTTTCCCCGGGATGTCCGCAGCCTCCTAGCTGGGTTAAGTAATTTTTCATGAGCCTCCGAAAACGGAGGCTTTTTTGTACCCGATTTCATATGTTAGTGAGAATGCTAAATATTGTTGTCAATACAATGGGCTAGAGGATAAAAACTTTGAAAATACCTAACATTTAACGCAGAGGCCCCGACACATGTTTTACAACATTATTGTTAACGATATTGCACCGATTTTTGTGATCATGATGTTGGGATACGCCGGGGCAAAAATTCATGCTTTTACACCGGACCAAACTCAGGCGTTAAACAAGGTCGTCCTCGATATTGCTTTGCCTGCTGCTCTTTTTGCCTCTATTACCAAAGCCAACCGCGAATTAATATCCGGAGATCTTCTTCTCACGATCATCTCTTTTGCAGGTCAAGTAGGAATGTTTCTTCTTTGCTTTTATATCTGCAAGAAGTTTTGGAAGCACTCCATCCAGCAAGCTGCGGTATGTGCGCTGATTACCGGTGCTCCGACGGTTGGTTTCCTGGGCTTTGCCGTTTTAGATCCGGTCTTCGGCACCTCCACTCAAACGGGATTAGTCGTAGCCATTGAAGCGATCCTTTCAAATGCTGTGTTGATTCCAATCGGATTCTTTCTAATGAATATGGGGCAACCGGCAGGTGCGAACGGTCAGCAAGCAAACTCAAGTATTAAGGCAATCATCAACTCCCTTAAGCAGCCGGTGGTTTGGGCACCTATGCTCGCCGTCGCTATTGTTCTATGCGGCATTCGTATGCCCGATGCTTTATATCCTTCTTTAGATTTGATTGCAAAAGCGAATTCCGGCGTAGCTGTGTTTGCAGCCGGTTTAGCCCTAGCTACAGTTAAATTCAGCGTAGGACCTGAAATTATTTGGAATGTTTTCTTCAGAAACTTTTTAAGCCCTTTGGTCGTTTGTCTTGCAGGAGCTTTCTATCACCTTCCTCTTGAAAGCCTTTCTATGATGGTTCTCGCTTGCGCCCTTCCTCCTGCCTTCTCAGGTTTGATCATCAGCAGCAGATACAACATTTACGTCAAAGACGGAGCATCTACTTTGGCAGTCAGCACCTTGGTGTTTGCCTTTTCTGCTCCCTTCTGGCTCTGGATTACGCCTATTGTCGGTAAATGGTTTTAATGCGAAATCCTCTTTTCAGAAACTCAGCAGATTCCTATCGGCAGATTTGCTTCTTTTGTTAAGACTTTTCTGAGGTCTTCTGATTCGCCTGATTTTTCCCAGTTCATTCCTCCTTCTAGTTTTCTCTTTCTCCTGGAAGATTCTTACCTCAACAAGCAAAACTATCTTTCAGTTAAAACAGAAAGCCGGAAATGTAGAATCAAAGAAAGAAAACTTTGGAAGTCAAAAAAATGAACCAACAAGCCGTCACTGACTTTACTAACGAACGACAAATTCTTGCCAAAGAATTCAAAGAACATTCTGATCCCTTTGAGTATCTTCTTAAGCACACCCATGCAGCGGACGAAGCCATAGAGGCCATCTGCACGGACAACAATCTTTCTCCCAGAATTGCGGTTGTTGCCGTGGGCGGTTACGGCCGTTGTGAACTGTTTCCGTTTTCTGACTTAGACCTTTTATTTCTCCTGCCGGAAGATATCAAAGACTCAGAGCTAAAAGTCATTGAACAAGTCTTAAACGATCTATGGTCACTCGGACTTACGGTTGGACATTCCGTCCGGACTATCGACGAATGTATATCCCAAGCCGAAGAAGATATCACCGCCCAGACAGCCATGTTGGAATCACGTTTTCTTATGGGCGACGCCGGCCTATACAAGAAATACACCGAAAGGATGGAAGTCCAACTGAATTTTGTTGACTTCTTCAGAGCCAAATTCATCGAGCAGCAGCAAAGGCATCTGCGTTTCCAGGAAACGACCTATGCACTCGAACCGAATATCAAAGAATCTCCGGGAGGTTTGCGCGATCTTCACATCGTAACGTGGATTCTTAAAGCCGCCTACCTTGATGCCGCTAAAAAGAATAAAGAAATACCGAGTCTGCTCACTAATTATGAGCAAACAAAAATTCATGAAGACATGAAAACTCTCTTTTGGCTGCGAATTCATGTGCATCTTCTTGTAAATCGTCATGAGGACAGACTGCTTTTTGAAATTCAAGAATCTTTAGCTAAAGAGCTTGGATTCAAAGCGGACGCCGACAGAAGAGCCAGCGAAAAACTGATGCAGCAGTACTACGCCGTTGCTTCATCGATTGAACTATTAAATGACGTCATCCTTCAGGCACTAAAAGAACACTTCGTCTCAGTCACGAAACAAAAAGGAGTCAGCATCGGCAACGGCTTTCTAGTTAAAGGCGACGTTCTTGACACTGAAAATGAAAACTTCTACCAAAACGATCCGGCCATGCTCTTAATGCCTTTTGTTTTGGCTACCGAACATCGAGAAATCAACAAGTTTTCTACGACTATTCATCGAGCATACGGAAACTTGGACAAGCGTATTCCCGACAACTTTGCTTCGCTTGATGAAGTTAAGTCCAGCTTTCTCAAAATTCTAAAAGCTAAAAAAGGTGTTTACCACTGCTTAAAGGAGATGAACAAACTCGGAATCCTTTCCAAACTGATTCCTCCATTCGGCCGCATTGTAGGCCAGCTTCAGCATGATCTATTCCATGCCTACACTGTTGACCAACATACGATTTTAGCCATTAGCTATTTGAGACGTTTTACAAAAAGCGAGAACGCTCATGAGATGCCGCTTATGACTGAACTGATGATGTCATTGGAAGACAATTGGCGTCTCGTAGCAGCCCTTCTCTTCCATGATATCGGCAAAGGCCGCGGCGGGGACCATAGCCGCATAGGTGCAGAAGAAGTAAAGATTTTTGCTAAAAGCTATAACTTAACTCCGGAAGAAACGGACTATATTGAATTTCTCGTTAGAGAACATTTGACAATGAGCAGAGTTGCGCAAAAACAAGACATCTCTGACCCCGAAGTTATTAAAAAATTCGCTGAGAAAGTCGTTTCATTAGACCGCCTCACAGGGCTCTACTTGATTACCGTTGCCGATATCCGTGCAACAGGTCCGAAAGTCTGGAACAGCTGGAAAGCCAAATTGTTGGAGGAACTGTTCTACGCCACCGCCAATTTCTTGCAAGGAAAATCCTTATCCAAGACCATGTTGGTCAATAACCGACGGGAAGATGTCCTCAAAGCCGGGAACTTCAACGCCAAAGAAAAAGAAAAGCTTGAGCAATTCTGGGAGGACTTTGACGTCGGCTATTTCATGCGGCATTCCGTCGACAACATTCTTTGGCAGTCAAAAGAACTTTTGGATCACATGGACAGAAAGAGTTCCTATGTAATTTACAGACCGGTCAAAGGCCTTCCGAATGCCTATGAGGTTGTCGTTTTGACGGAAGACCGGAACGAGCTGTTTGCCCGCATTGTTTCCACTTTCCAGAGCTACCGCCTTTCAATTCTAGAAGCAAGAATTTATACCGGTAAGACCGGACGAGTCTTAGACCATTTCGTGGTCATTGACAATAACCTAAACTCTTCAAGCGAGGAAAAATTTGAAGAGCTGAAAGCCGATTTAATTAATAGGCTTGATAATCAGCTGCCTCTGCAGCCTCCGATAAAAGGACGTCTGTCGAGACACTCTAAAAACTTCCCGATTACGCCTGAGGTTCAGCTTAGAGCCGACGCCGGCGGAAGCCACTATTTGTTATCGGTTGCAGCCACAGACAGACTGGGCATTCTGGCCACAATCGCCCGCGTCTTTATCGAGTTTAAGATTAACCTCATCACCGCAAGAATTGCTACATTGGGAGAAAGAATCGAAGACGTTTTCGTAATCGAAAATCCTCGGCTGGCAGATCCTCAGTTTGCCGCAGAATTTGAAACGGCTTTGCTAAAAATTTTAGAACTGAGACCGTCTTAAGACACGGTACTTCTTGGGAACTATCAGAAAGCGCAAAACTCCTTGAGGCCTCTTCTGCAGAGGCCTACTTTGAAAGCATTAAAAGCTTTCAAAAGCCTTTAGTGCTATCTTGAGACTCTTCTTGGTCGCTTCTTCACTCACATCTGAAAAGGCCTTAATGTCAATCTTAGAAGATGAAAGGCCGATTCCGGCAGCAGGGTTGACGATTTGGCAGATAGCCGCGTAATTGAGTCCTAACTCTCTGGCCAAACAAGCTTCCGGCATCAAAGTCATACCGACGTAATGGGCACCGTCTTGAGCAAGTTTCTTGATTTCTGCCGCAGTTTCGAGTCTCGGACCTTGTCGAACCGCATACGTTCCGCCGTCTATAACCGGTATTAAAAGATCATCTGCCGCATCTAAAAGTTTTTCCCGAAGCTGTCCGCTGAAAGGTTCGGTGAAATCGATAAAAGTAATGGTCTCTGAGTCACCTTTGTTATATGAAGTTTCTCTCCCCCAGGTATAGTCGATGATTTGGTCCGGAACAGCAATAGAACCTGGCTTGTCCTCTTCCACAATCCCGCCAACCGAACAAAGAGCAACAACCGCTTTTGGTGCTAATTGTGCGATCGCCCACATATTTGCACGATAGTTGATTAGATGCGGAGGCTTCCGGCAGACTCGGCCATGTCTGGGAAAGAAAATAATTTCTTTATCTTCTACTTCAGCAAATTCAAAGGGCGCTGAAGGCTCGCCCCACGGAGTAGGAATAGCTTCAGTTCGAGTTATATTCAGCTCTTCTTGAGAAAGCTTTACGCTTCCTCCAATAATCACAAACCTCTCCATTATTCTTCTTTTCCTTGGACCAACATGGCCATAAACTGCTCTTCACTAATAATCGGAACGGATAAAGCCTGCGCTTTGGCAAGTTTGCTTCCGGCGGCTTCCCCGGCAAGAACATAACTTGTTTTTTTAGAAACTGAGCCGCTGACTTTCCCTCCGGCTTTGCGGATCATATCGCTGGCTTCATCTCTGGAAAGGGTCGGCAATGTTCCCGTCAACACAAATGTCATGCCGGCAAATACCAATTCAGAAGCATCAACTTCTCCTTTTTCTTCCCAATGAACGCCAAGATCCTGAAGCTCTTGGATAACCTGCAGGTTTTTGGGCTCTGCAAAGAAGTGGAGAATTTTCTCAGCGGTGGACATTCCGACATCGTCAACTTCTAAAAGCTGTTCCAATCCCGCGTCTTCACAAGCTTTTAACGTTCTAAAGTGATTCGCCAAAGTTCTAGCAGTGGATTCACCAACATCAGGAATACTGATGGCATATAAAAATTTTTCTAAGGTAGTACTCTTCGATTTCTCAATGGAAGCTAGAAGATTATCTGCTGACTTTTCTCCCATTCTTTCTAAAGAGACGAATTGCTCCTTAGTCAAACGGTAAATATCGGAAATATTTTTTACCCAGCCCTTCTCAACTAATTGTTCCGCCAGTTTTTCTCCAATTCCGTCTATACCCATGGCTTTACGAGAGACAAAGTGAAGAATGGACTGGACACGTTGAGCTTGACAGAACAAACCTCCCGTACACTTCCTATCTTTTTCCCCTTCTTCTTTGTAGGCATGAGAACCGCAGACCGGGCAGAACTCGGGCATGACAAAATCGCGAGCATTATCCGGACGAAGCTCTTTAATGACTCTGACAATTTCCGGAATGACATCTCCGGCGCGTCTTACGACGACCGTATCTCCTATCTTCACTCCCATGTTTTGAAGGAACTCTTCATTGTGAAGAGAAGCGTTGCTGATAGTGGTCCCTCCGACAAAGACCGGTTTTAAACGGGCAACCGGCGTGAGCTTGCCGGTTCTGCCGACTTGAATGGTAATGTCTTGAACCACTGTTTGAACCTCTTGGGGAGGATACTTATGCGCACACGCCCAGCGAGGTTCACGAGAGACGAAGCCTAAAGATCTTTGCAAAGCAAAGCTGTTGACTTTGTAAACTACTCCGTCAATATCAAAAGGCAAATCATCTCTGATTTTTTCTACTCTTACATGGAAGTTTTGAAGTTCTTCCGGCCCATATGCTAGAACTCTTGTATCAGCAACCGGGAATCCTTTGGATTTCAAGTAGTCCAAAAGTTCTGATTGCTTATTGGCCACCGTTTCAGAAACCTCTCCATAACCATAGGCATAGAAAGATAGGTTTCTTCTGGCAGTAACCGAAGGATCAAGCTGTCTTAAGCAGCCTGCCGCCGCATTACGAGGATTGGCAAAAAGCTTTTGCCCTTCTGCCTTCTGCTCTTCGTTAATTCTCTTAAATTCTGACTTATGGAGAATAACTTCGCCTCTTACCTCAAAAATTTCGGGGAAGTTTTCAACTTTCAGCGGAAGGGTCTTGATGGTACGAACATTGGCTGTGACATCTTCTCCCTCATATCCGTCGCCGCGGGTTGTTGCTTGAACCAAAATGCCCTTTTCATAACGAATATTGACAGCCAAACCGTCAAATTTAAGCTCGCAGTCGTATTCAACAGGAGAATCTTGCGGCGTCAATTCGAGCTCTCTTCTTACGCGGCCGTCAAAGTCGTAAGCACCCTGGGCGGTGTAATCGGTTTCCGTGTGAATGGAAAGCAGAGGTATCTTATGTTTGACCTTGACTGCCTCAGTTCTTACGGCAGCACCGACTCTTTCCGTCGGAGAAAATAAGGTTTTAAATTGAGGATATTGCTGTTCAAGCCTAACTAATTCCTGAAAGAGAGAATCATAAAGTTCATCAGAAATAGTGGGATTGTTATCGACGTAATAAGCCTGATTATGCTTATTAATTTCATCAGCCAGCTGCTCCATCCGCTTCTGAATTTCTAAATCTTTTGCTGAGTCTTTTTTGGCGCTCATATTCATTCCCAAAAATCTATCTGCCTAACAAAAGAAGCCTTCAACTTCGAATGAGTGAGGCTTCTTCTATGGTTAACGTTTTTTCCAATACTCCGCTACGCCAGTAATTTGTGCGCAGTCGGACTTCCCGGTTCTAGACCCTTGTCTCTCATTTGCTGATAGAAATTATCAATCTCTTTTTTGACCGTAGTAAGAATCTGACCGTTTATTGGGTAGCCCTGATTGTCCACGATTTCTGCTTCAAAAGGAGCAGCGAAAGCATTTGCAGCTATCATCAAAGAGCGAAGCGGCTGAGATTCCGGAGTCATCAAAGCGACGAATAAGGAAATAACAACGTAGTTCGGTGAAACCCAAGCTGCCGCAATCGCACCTTTTCTGTTATGGCTTCTCTTTCCGTCAGCTGTCTGCACTAACTCCCCAACTTTTTCATATAGTTTGGAATTAATACGTTTCATGCCTAAATCGCTTGCCACTTTTTCAAACTCATCCAAGCTGACTTCGTTGCGGGAGCGTAAAGTAACGGAAATCTGAGCCCCAAATTGCTGAAGCAAATGAGTAAGATTTTTTGATTTGTTTGAAATCAAAGACTGTTCCACTTCGTCGCTGCTTCCGTCAAACATCATTTCCAAACGCTGCTTAATCTGCAGAACGGATGAAATGGAAACTTCACTTACCACGCCTCTGGAGGAAGCCAACTGAACGAAGATGATGATGGAAGAATAGAGGCCGATAGCTTCCGGAACGTACCAGCTCTTGGTGTAAGAATCGTACCCGTAAACCCAATAATTGCCTTTCGGCTGGAGGTTTTTCAGCGGAAGAAGCTCATTTAAAAGCGCACTGCCGGTAACCGGGTTCTTAAACTGGATTTTGAAAGAAACCTCAAGCATCGGATTATGAGAAGGACAGCCGTTTTTTTCAACTTCTTCAAATCTTAAGACCTCATCAAACGGAAGACTGTTTTGTTGAAAATCCAACGCAGAACCGGAAGTGTCAACCCGTGCCGCAGCCTGAGCCTGCATTTGTTGTTTTTTCGATTCTTCAAGAGCTTTGGCTGTTTTTTCAAAAGAATAGACCTCAGGGACTTTATCCGCAGTAGGTTTTTCTTCAGGTTTAGCCGGCTTAACAGGCGCAGGAGAAGGAGTAGCCTGCACTGGAGCGGTAGGTTTCTGAACAGTATCTTTCACGGGACTCTGGGAGGAAGAAGGGTTCGCCGCTTCCGGAGATTGGCGTACCGACTGAATCTCTTTTTCTTTCTCAGAACGTAAGAAAGGCTCTTTTTTGTTTCCCGCCAGAGGTGAATTATCCTGCTTAATTTTTTTCGGGGCTTCTTTAATTTTCAACCAATACCAGATGCCACCGCCCGCGCAGCCGATAAGCAAAATAGCGGTCAATGTCATCCCAAGAACAAAGCTCATCCGATTTCCCTTCTCTTTAAATCTTATGCATTACTGGATCGGATATTTTATTGTTTAAAGGTGCTGTTGTGGTAATGAATTTCAGAATTAATTAGATAAATTTTCCTAATATCGAGAAAATTATCAGTATCCGGCTGAAAATACAGACTTTCCGCAGAAAAACACCGACCGGCGGGTTGGCCGGAAATGAGCATATACGAGATTTTTAATTGTCTGGAAAGTCTCAAAAAGCCTCGTTTGAAGCGGCGAATGATTTTGACGTCGGCTATCAGGAATTCCTTCTCAATTGAACTTCTTCTTCCAACTTCTTACTCATTTTTCTCAGTCTTTTGGGCACTAATAGAAAATTCGCTTAGACTTAAAGGTTTAATAGTTTGTTGCTTGTAGCCTCTCTATTTGAAAGGCTCCAAGCTGTTTATAGGAGTGTTCCTTTAATGCCTACTCAACCTAGTAAAACACTAGAAACTTTTGATAACCCTCAGCCGAACAGAGATTACCTCATTCACATTGAGATTCCTGAATTTACATCTCTCTGTCCTTTGACAGGGCAACCTGATTTTGCAACGCTTTTTCTTGACTACATTCCTGATAAGAAAAATGTTGAATTGAAAGCCCTTAAGCTTTACATCTGGAGCTTCCGTGAAGAAGGCGCTTTCCATGAAGCCATCACCAACAAAATTCTTGATGATTTAGTTGAAGCTCTTCAGCCGCGCTACATGAGACTGAAAGCAAAATGGTGGGTCAGAGGCGGCATCTATACCACGGTGGTTGCTGAACATCGCAAGCCCGGTTGGGCCCCGCAACCGATGGTAGAACTTCCTGAATTTGAAACAAACGACCCGACAAGAGGTTAATCAATTTCTCAATCCCAAGGAACTTCCATGAATCCAGATTTAGCGCTGACCAGACCTTATCCTTTTTCACGATTAAAAAAATTATTGGAAGGAGCTCAGCTGCCTGCCGGCAAAAAACATATTTCTCTTTCAATCGGAGAACCAAAACATCCGGCTCCTTCATCTGTATTAAATGAGCTCTACCACAACTTCGAACTGTTTGAAAAATATCCTTCCACCAATGGAATGCCTGAACTGCGGGAGGCAATTGCCAATTGGAACTTAAGACGGCATGGAGTAAAACTTAATCCGGCCACTCAAATTCTGCCGGTTAACGGGTCCCGAGAAGCCCTATTTTCTTTTACTCAAGCAGCCATAGACTCCTCCAAGAACCCAACGGTTTTAATGCCGTGCCCCTTCTATCAAATCTATGAGGGAGCGGCCATCATGGCAGGAGCCAAACCCGTTTATATCCCGACAACTGCTGAAAACGACTTTGTGATGGACTTAGAGTCCTCTGCCTCCGAAGAAGAACTCCAAAGCGCCCAACTGGTTTTTGTTTGCTCCCCGAGTAACCCGACTGGGAAAGTCCTCGGCCTGGCTCATTGGAAAAAATTATTTGAATTGGCCGATAAATACAACTTCATTATCGCCAGTGATGAATGTTATTCGGAAATTTATTTTGACGAAAATAATCCTCCGCTTGGTGCTCTACAAGCCGCGAAGATTCTAGGCCGAGATGATTTTGACAAGTTGGTGGTTTTTTCAAGTTTGTCCAAGCGCTCAAACATTCCGGGCATGAGAACGGGATTCGTGGCAGGGGATGCAAAGCTCTTGAAACCCTATCTTCTTTACCGAACCTATCACGGCTGCGCCATGAGCGGCCCTTTGCAAAAAGCAAGCATCATTGCTTGGAATGATGAAGAACACGTTAAAGAAAACAGACGTCTTTACCGTGAAAAATTTGAAGCCGGTCTGCCGCTCGTACAGCAGACCCTTGAAGTAGAAATGCCGGATGCCTCATTTTATCTTTGGGCTAAGACCCCAATAGATGATAAAGTTTTTACTAGGAGGCTCTACGAGGAAGCAGGCATCACGGTTCTTCCGGGAAGTTTTTTAGGAAGAGTACTTGCAAACGGCATCAATCCGGGCTCCGGATACGTGCGCATTGCACTCGTAGCGACAACTGAAGAAGTGAAAGAAGCGACGCAACGAATCGCTGAATTTAAGATATAGGAGTAAAAATGCAATATATAAAAGACATTATCGAACGCGCTTTTGACCTCAAGCCGGAACATTTAGGCCCCGAAGTACACAACGCTGTAGATGAAGTTCTTCAGTCTTTGAACAAGGGGAAATTAAGAGTAGCCGAAAAGATTGACGGTAAGTGGGAAGTCAACCAATGGATCAAAAAGGCCATTCTTCTTGAATTTAGAATGAATCCAAGCCGTGTTTCCAGAGCAGGTGAGTTTGTTTATTTTGACAAAGTTCCTCTTAAATTTACTCTTTACAACGAAAGAATGTTCAAGGAAGGCGGCTTCCGTGTAGTTCCGGGAGCCATTGCCCGCGAAGGCAGCTTCATTGCTCCGGGAGCTGTTTTGATGCCGTCTTATGTCAACATCGGTGCATACGTCGGTGAAAACACAATGGTCGACACTTGGGCAACAGTAGGCTCTTGTGCACAAATCGGCAAAAACTGCCATCTCTCCGGTGGAGTCGGCATCGGCGGCGTCTTGGAACCCCTTCAGGCCAACCCAACCATTATTGAAGATAACTGCTTCATCGGTGCCCGCAGTGAAATTGTCGAAGGCGTCATCGTTGAAGAAAACTCCGTCATCTCTATGGGCGTCTTTATCGGCCAAAGCACGAAAATCTATGACAGAACTACAGGCGAAATTTTCAGAGGCCGCGTGCCTGCCGGTTCCGTTGTTGTCCCGGGAAGCCTCCCGAGCAAAGACGGCAAATATAACCTGAACTGCGCCGTCATCGTTAAGCGTGTCGATGCCCAAACAAGAGCCAAGACCAGCATTAACGAACTTTTAAGAGACTAAGCATGACTGCCGCCTCAGACAACTTAACCCTTCGGCTTTTGAAAGAAGTCCTCTCTTGTCCTTCCGTCACACCGGAGGATAAAGGATGTCAAAACTTAATCAGCGGTTTCCTTAGTGACGCCGGGTTCGAATCAGAAAATATTCGCCGTGGAAAAACAGACAATCTTTACTGTTGGTATGGATCTGACGGACCATTGTTTTTATTTGCCGGTCACACTGACGTCGTTCCTCCCGGTTGCGGCTGGAATACAGACCCGTTTGCTCCGACAGAAGTTGACGGGAACTTAGTTGCTCGAGGCGCGCAGGACATGAAAACCTCTGACGTTTGCTTTGCAGCTGCTGCAAAGCAATTCGTCAAAAACTTTCCAAACTTTAAAGGCCGTATTGCCCTTCTTCTCACAAGTGATGAAGAAGGGGACGGCAAAGACGGAACGGCTTTTGCCATCGAGGAACTGAAGAAGGAAGGAATTCAGCCCGACTTTTGTATTGTCGGAGAACCGACTTGCTCTAAAGAATTAGGCGACACCATTAAGAACGGCCGCAGAGGCTCTTGCAACTGCCGCGTTACTATTTATGGGGAACAAGGTCACGTCGCCTATCCGTTAAAGGTTGAAAACTCAATTCATACAGCGTCCAAAATTATCAGCAAGCTTGCTCAAACCCAGTGGGACCAGGGCTGCGAAGGCTTCCCCTCCACTTCTTTCCAGGTAAGTAATATCACTGCCGGAACAGGTGCCGTCAACATAGTCCCCGGTTCTTGCAGTTTTGTTTTTAATTTACGTTATAACCCGGCAACTTCCGGCCAAGAAATTGAAAATAAAGCTAACGGCATTATTAAAGAATTTACAGAAAACGCCGATATTTCTTGGGAACACAGCGCTTTTCCTTTTAAAACGGAAGGAAAGAAATTAACCGGATGCTTAGAAAAAGCCATCTCTAAGGTTCAAGACATAAAACCAACGCTTTCAACTTCGGGAGGAACCAGCGACGCACGTTTCATCAGTCGGTGGTGTTCGGAAGTCGTTGAATTCGGTCCTGTCAACAATCTCATCCATAAAGCGAACGAATCCATTCCTTTAAAGGATATTCCGAAGCTGACAGAAATTTATTACCAAACACTTGTCAATCTTTTTTCGGTAAGTTCAAAATGAATTTAGAAAACACTGCCCCTCTAAGAACAATTAGAGATTTTGTCAGGTACGCTGCAACTCAATTGTCCAAAGCAAACATCTCCTATGCTCACGGATATGACAATCCCTACGACGAAGCAGGATTTTTGGTGCTCCGTTCCTTGGGAATCGAACTTGAATATGAAAATAAGTTTTTAGACGCAGCGTTAACTCAGGACGAAAGGCAATTCATTCTCAACCAGATATCCCGCAGATGCGATGAACTGGTACCGACCGCTTATCTAACTAAAGAATGGTGGCTGACGGGCCATCGTTTTTTCGTCGATGATCGCGTCCTAATTCCCAGAAGCTTTATTGCCGAATTAATTGAAGAAGAAATTCAGCCGTGGGTAAAGAACCCTGAAGAAATTGCTTCCGTATTAGATATGTGCACCGGCTCCGGATGTCTTGCCATTCTCGCCTCCGAATGCTTCCCGAATGCGGAAGTAGATGCGGTTGATATCAGCGAAGGCGCTTTGGAAGTTGCGGAAAAAAATATCGCCGACTACGGTTTAGAAGGTATTGTAAGACCTATTCAATCGGATTTATTTACCAACTTAGCCGGTAAGAAGTACGACGTTATCATCACAAATCCTCCCTATGTCACCACAGAAGCTATGGAGCATTTGCCCGGTGAATACCGGCACGAACCTGAGCTGGCTTTAGTTGCGGGCGAAGACGGGATGGATTTAATTAAAACTATCCTTGAGCAGGCTAAAGAACATTTAAATGACGGCGGATTAATGTTTGTAGAACTGGGTGACGGCAAAGAGGCTTTTGAGAACAGATGGCCCGAATTAAATGTTGTATGGCTTCCCACCAGCGGAGGCGATGATCAGGTATTCATGATCAGAAAGGAAGATCTTCCGTAATGCTTAGACTCCAAAACGTATCTGTCGCCCGCGGAACAAGAATTCTTTATTCCGGGGCAACACTCATCAGCAGCCCCGGAGAAAGAATCGGATTAGTGGGACCTAACGGTTCAGGCAAATCAACATTATTTGCCGCCATTCTCGGAGAAATCGGCACAGAAGCAGGTGACATCACAACTCCGGAATACAACCGCATTTCGCACGTTGCTCAGAGAATTGAAAACCCTGAACAGCAAGCCATGCATTACGTCCTTGAAGGACATAAGCCTCTCATCGAAGCTAAGAGTGCTTTAGCCAAGGCTGAACAGTCTCATGATGATTTAGCTTACGCCTCAGCTCTAGCCGCTTACACTGAAATCAATGAAGGAGCAGTAGTTGCCAGAGCAAAAGAAATTCTTCACGGTCTGGGATTCAAGGACGAAGACTCCGAAAGAAAGGTGTCAGAGTTCTCAGGCGGTTGGAGAAACAGACTTTCTCTGGCCCGTGCTCTGCTTACACCGGCCGAGTTAATGCTGCTTGACGAACCGACCAACCACTTGGATATCGACTCCGTCATTTGGCTGGAAAGTTGGTTGAAGGCTCAACAAACCACTATCGTCGTCATTTCCCATGACAGAGAATTCTTAGATCGGATTTCCCAAACAATTTGGTCTATTGAAGACGGCACCATTCATCGTTATTCGGGAAACTTCTCCGATTACGAGAGAATCAGAGCTGAAAAGATTAAACAGCAAGCAGCGGCTGCCAAAGCTTACGAAAAAACCGCCAGTCATCTGCAAAAGTTTATCGACCGTTTCCGCTATAAAGCTACCAAGGCCAAGCAGGCTCAATCCCGTATCAAGATGCTGGAAAAGCTTCAAGCCATTGAGCCGATAAAAGGAAGCAATGAATGGCGCTTTAACTTTGCTGAACCTGAGAAGATGCCTCAGCATCTCATCTTTGCACAAGAGTTAAACTGCGGCTATGACGGCAGACCAATTTTGACAAATGTCAAAGTTAAGGTTGAACCGCAAGACCGAATCGGCGTTTTAGGCGTCAACGGAGCCGGTAAATCAACATTAATTAAAACGCTTATTGGAGAGCTTGCGGCGATATCCGGAGAAATTCGCTACGGTACAGGCTTAAATATCGGCTACTTTGCCCAGCATCAGCTCGATCAGCTCAGAGAAGACGAATCTCCTTTGCAGCATCTTACCCGCATCGCACCGAATGTCAGAGAACAAGAACTGCGAAACTATCTCGGCGGATTTAAATTCAGTAATGAGATGGCCTGCAACCCTGTCGGTCCGATGTCCGGAGGAGAAAAAGCCCGTCTTTGCCTTGCCTTGATAGCGTGGACTAAACCTAATCTTTTAGTCCTTGACGAGCCAACCAACCATTTGGATATGGAAACTCGCGATGCTCTCACCGTAGCCTTGTCCTCTTTCGAAGGTGCGGTCTTATTGGTTTCTCACGATCGGCACCTTCTGAAAGCTGTATGTGACGATTTATGGATTGTTCATAAAGGTCAGGTCAGTGAATTTTTAGGAGATTTGGAAGATTACGCACGTATTGTTCTTGAAGACAAAAAGGACAAAGTCAAAGAATCCGCCTCCGAAGACAAAGAAGCTTCTACGGTAAATAAAAAAGAGAAACGAAAATTAGAAGCTGAAGAAAGAGCACGCATTTCCGCTTTAAGAGCTCCTCTGCAAAAGCAGCTTAAACAGGTTGAAACTGCTCTCGATAAAAAGTCAAAGAAGTTAAAAGAACTTAACGCTCAATTGGCTGAGGAAGATTTTTATCAAAAAGATTCCGCTCTTGTCAGCAAAACCATCAAAGAACAAGGAGAGCTTGCCTCGGAAGTGGAAGAACTTGAACTTCAGTGGCTGGATTTATCCGAGCAAATTGAAAGCATCGTTTAAGCCAAAACCATCAATTAACCTTCCGATCGTTCTTTACTCCCAACGGGACGATCGGAACGCCTTCTTCAATCAATTCGACGACTTCTTCCGTTTTCGCAGTCCCCTTAATGGAGCGCTCGGGACTGTCACCATAATGAATAGCTCTCGCTTCGGCGGCAAACTTTTCTCCGACATCTTCAGCCGAATCAATTTGTTTGGCAACTTCTTTAATCAAGCTTTCTAAACGCTCTTGAGCTTCTTTTTCACTGGCGCAGGCGGAAGTGCTTCGGCTGCGTGCAACATGCGGGGCCGAAAGAACTCTTTCTACCTCCCTGCACTCACAAAAAGGACAAAGGAAAAGACCGGCGTCCCGCTGCTTTTCGAACTCCTTAACGCTTGGAATCATCGCTTCAAATAGATGCCCATTTTTGCATTTGAAGTTAAATACTTTTAAAGCCAATCCAAATTCCTTTTTGTTAGTCCGCTTGTTATGTTAACCAGGAAAAGCGGCATATTCAAATTTGAAGCCTGTCGTCTGACAGCTCTTGGGAAAAACTTTCACAATTCCAGAGACCATAATGGTAAATCTCGACGGTTTCTTTGCCCCGTTATCACCCAATACATTTTTGTTATCTTTTCACAGAAGATCAAAAGGAGGCGAACACGTGCTCCATTTTGCGCTGCGCCGACATTTTCTAGTTTTCCTCTTCTGCCAATATTCTCTTTGCTCTGTCGAACAAAGAAATTCCTGAATAGTTTTTGCAAAAATTTACAGTTAGAGAAAGTCTTTAGGCTTGAGTTTGTATGAGTTTTTGTTATCGGAAAACATTCAAAGAATCTTTAATAAACAAAGACATCTACACCTTCATTACTTAATCACAATATAAAAAGGAACTTAACTTATGTCGTATTTTTGCAACGATCGCAAAATATGCAAAAATTTTTTGAAGGCCTAATTTGACAAGCAAAAATTCTGCCTGTATAGTTCTGTTTCTCTCAGCGCGGGAGTAGCTCAGTTGGTAGAGCGCAACCTTGCCAAGGTTGAGGTCGCGAGTTCGAGACTCGTCTCCCGCTCCAGAATTTTAAAGTTATTCTTTAGAGAATAGATTTTGGATGGCGCGATAGCAAAGCGGTTATGCACCGGATTGCAAATCCGTTGAGAGCGGTTCGACTCCGCTTCGCGCCTCCAGTGCGGGAGTAGCTCAGTTGGTAGAGCGCAACCTTGCCAAGGTTGAGGTCGCGAGTTCGAGACTCGTCTCCCGCTCCAACTAATCTTTCTCTAACCGATAACTATGCGGGAGTAGCTCAGTTGGTAGAGC
Organism: Turicimonas sp. TL08; assembly: GCF_054660695.1. Lineage (NCBI taxonomy): Bacteria > Pseudomonadati > Pseudomonadota > Betaproteobacteria > Burkholderiales > Sutterellaceae > Turicimonas > Turicimonas sp. TL08. The sequence goes on along the minus strand of NZ_BAAGDP010000013.1, from coordinate 14,886 downwards.
GCAACCTTGCCAAGGTTGAGGTCGCGAGTTCGAGACTCGTCTCCCGCTCCATTCTTCCATCTTCTTTTCCTGATTGCATCATCACAAAAACTTCAGTTCGTCATCGAACTTTTCGGGATTAGCTTTTGGACTCTATACCTTTCGTTAATTCTTTGAGTCAACACTTTAGATTGCCAAATTGTCTCCTTGGCTTCCGTGCATCATCCGAATGCCTTTGGTAATTTTTTCATTTCCGATTCCAAACGTTACCACCTGTAAAGAATCGGAAATTAATGAGTACAAATGAGATTAATTCTCAATATTTAATAATTTTTTAAGTAGTCATGCCTAGACTCTCCTTTCTAAATTCCGCTTGGTATCGCACAGATGTTTGAATATGAATTAAAGAGGTTAAACCTCAGCGAGAAAAGAGAGCAGCAGGTCAAACTTCCCTATATTGCTAAGGATGTTGAGACTATTCGCATCATGACCGAGATTTTCTGTCATGCTCACCATGACACTAAAGAAGGAATGTGTCCGGAATGCGAAGACTTTTATCTCTACGCCGTTAAGAGACTTGCTTGCTGCCCTTTCGGAGAGAAAAAACCGGTCTGCGGAAGCTGCAAAATTCACTGTTTCGGCAAAGGGTACAAAGAAAAAGCAAAAGAAATTATGGCTTTCTCCGGACCAAGATTAATTCTGAAACACCCTTACCTATCTTTCCGCCATTTAGTAGCATTGTTTAGAACGGCTCCGGATAAACCAACGGCCGCGAAACCGCGGCCGACTGTTGCTAAAAAAAAGAAATAGACAGATACGCTGAAATCTTTATGATTCTGCGTACGAGCCTCGATATAACTCTCTTTACTTCTTAGCGTCTTTCATTACTGTTTCGCCCGCCAATTTTCCGTTCACTAAGCAGTCCATAACTGCATTAGCACCGATACGAACTGCACCATGAATACCACCGGTACATTCTCCCGCAGCATAAAGTACCGGAATCGGCTGATCGTTAACCACGGACAAAACGCGTGTGGATGTGTCGGTAGCAATACCTCCCATGGTGTGGTGAATCTTCGGACTCATCTCAGAGACATAATAAGGAGCGTGGGTAAGAGGCTTCAATCCTTTATCTAATTTGCGGTTGAATTCCGCATCTTTCCCGGCTTCAATCGATTTGTTAAAGTCAGCAAAAGTTTGTTTTAAGACTTCCGGATTCATTCCATAGGCTTTGGCCAAGGCATCTAAATCCGCATACTCTTTGACTGCGCCGTTCTTTTTCAAAATTTCCATTGCGCCCGGACGGACTTTCTTGAAGGATTCGACACCTTCTGCATCTGTTACGGAAATTGTTCTCCCTTTAGCATCCAATACCTTAAAGATAGCGTCGGTTGCTGTTTTACGATCGCCGAATTCATCAGTAAATCTCTTACCAGTATTGGTATTGATCCACAAACCATACAGAGAACCGCCCACGCTCGCGAAATGAGATCCCATGCCCATTCCTTCTTCATCCGGCGAGGTATTCGGCAAGAATTGAATCCAATCGGCCTGAATAATATTTGCGCCTATACGGCTTGCTTCACGCATTAATTCAGCAGTTGCACCGGGCTGGTTAGTGGTTTTCAAATTAGCCGTTAACTTAGGATCAAGCAATGTGCGATAAGCGATATCAGCTGAGAATCCCCCGAAAGCTAAAATAACGCCGTCCTTAGCTTTGATCTCAACTGTTTTTCCTGAGTCCTCTTTTCCGAATTTGTATCCTTGACGTGCCGTAACACCAATGACTCGGCCGTCTTTATTCTTATTGAGAGAAATTACTTTAACGCCCGTGAAAACGGGAACGCCAAGTTCTTTTAGTTTAGCCATGAAAGGAATCAAAATTCCTTGACCTGTTCCTTCCTTAGTGATCAAGCAGCGTCTTGCGGAATGGCCGCCTTTACCGGTCAAATCAGTGCGCCAAACCACGCCTTGTTTTTTCGTCCACTCAAAAGTTGGAGCTGCCAATTCAGTAACGACTTTAATATGGTCCGGATCGCCTAATCCCAGGCCAATTCTCTTCATATCGGCGGCAAGTTTTGCCGGAGAGTCTTCAATGCCTTGTTCTTTTTGGACTGACGAACCTGGGATGGCCATCATGCCGCCGGAACGTGAAGAGTTTCCCCCGGCTACCTGCATTTTTTCCAAAACAGCTACCTTGGCACCGTTTTCGGCAGCAGAAATTGCAGCAGCTAATCCGGCGAAACCGGAACCGATGACAATAACATCGTACTCAGGCGCAATGGTTTGCGGTGCGGCCCAAATTAATGACGGCACACCGGCGCATACAGCTCCGGTAACCATCACTTGAAGCATGTTTCTGCGGAATAATTTCATTTACTTCTCCATATGGTTAGTCTAATTTTTGTCTTGGTGAATCATATGGATTCTAGGTTCTGTGTTACTGGATGTAAACAGAAATTGTTGCTTCTTTAATAATCGTGTTGATAAATTTTCTAAGAACAAAAAACATTGTCTGCACAAAAAACTCCGGTGCTTTTGTTCCGGCACCGGAGGAAGAAATAAACAACAGGTATGAATGCAGACTATCTAGCTAAAACCGCTTCTCCGGTTCCCCTGTCATCGTTATTTGCCGCCATTCTCAAACCTACGACTACAGCAGCAATTAAAGCTACGCATACTGCAATACAAACAGAGGCATAAGCGGGATTAGAGGAAAATCGACCTACTTGATAAACGAGAGTTGCGGAACAGTATCCAAGCACTGTCGTCCAACCTGCGGCGAACAAGGCCCATTTGCTTCCAACTTCTCTGTAAACAGCGCCCATAGCTGCGCCGCAAGGTAAGTAAAGAAGAACCATCAGCAAGTAGGCAAAGGCGCCAAGCTCACCGTCATAAAGTTTATTCATAGCCTGGATAGTACCGGCAGCAACTTCTTGTTCTTCAGCTTGTTTTTCAACGTCCGATAAATCACTGTCTACCGAAATACCGAGCGGATCTGTAAAGAATGCTCCGATATCACCGAAACCTTCACCAATACTGGCTACGGCTTCATTTAAGGAGTTCATAAAGTTAAATCCTCCTTCTTCTTCAGCAGCTTCAGCCTTTTCCTCAACGGCAGCAGCCGAGGCTCCTTCAGCTGCAGTTTCTTCATCTTTGCCGCCCATACCGCTGTATAAGGAATCCAAAGTTCCGACAACCGCCTCTTTAGCCAAAATACCTGTAAAAATCCCCACAGCAGCAGGCCAGTTTTCCTCGGATACGCCCATCGGTTTGAATACCGGGACGATTGTCTTACCGATTTGAGAAAGAACACTCTTATCCGAGTCTTCATTACCGAAAGAGCCGTCTGTACCTAAAGAGTTAAGGAAGCAAAGAACAGCGACCAACACCACAATGACTTTACCGGCACGGAAAATAAAGCCTTTTAATCTATCCCATGTCCTAAGAATGATGTTTTTGAAAGTCGGCAAATGATACGGAGGAATTTCCATCACAAAAGCACTGGTCTCACCCTGTAAAACAGTCTTCTTCAGCATAAAGCCAGTGGCAATAGCGGCCAAAATACCAATGAGATAAAGACCGAATACAAGGTTTTGTCCGTTCATCGGCCAAAAAGCTGTTGCGAATAAAACGTAGACCGGCAAACGGGCACCGCAGCTCATAAACGGAGCCATCAAAACAGTTGTTATGCGATCTTTCTTCTTTTCCATTGTACGGGTCGCCATAATGGCCGGCACCCCGCAGCCAAAACCAATAATCAACGGAACAAACGCTTTGCCGGGTAAGCCCAGAGCGCGCATAAGTCTATCCATCACGAAAGCAGCACGGGCCATGTAGCCGGAGTCTTCTAAGAAGGACAGAGCTAAAAACAAACAGAAAATAACAGGAATAAATGTGGCTACACATTGAATACCACCCCCGATACCATCAGCCAAAATGGTCTTAAGCCATTCCGGAGTACCTATAGAGGTCAGCAGTTCTCCGAATCCGTCGATAAATATGGCGCCGAATAAAATGTCGAAGAAATCAATGAAAGCGGAACCTACATTAATTGAGAAAATGAACATCAAATACATGACGCCCAAGAAAATCGGGACACCAAGCCAACGATGCAGCACAACCTTGTCGATTTTATCAGTCAAAGTTTGAGTAGCCTCGCCCTTTCTGGTGATACAGTCATGAGCAACTCTTCCTACGAAAGAATAGCGCACATCGGCCATAACCATATCAACGTCGCCGTCATATTTTTCATTTAAAGCATTGGCTTTAAATTCAACGCCGGCAAAATTCTTATCCGGGAAAACTTTGAAAAGCTCTTTGTCTCCTTCCAGGATTTGCTCAGCGACCCAGTAAGCTCTTGAGATACCCTGTCGATTCAAATCTTGACCGATGGACAGGATTTCTTCATTGATATCTTGTGGAAAGACGATAGGATTCTTAGGAACGGCTTTTTTAACTAGCTGCTCTTCAATACATTTCTTAAGGTTCTCAATTCCTTTCTCTTTAGAGGCTATAAGCCCGACTACCGGACAATCAAGTTCTTTTGATAATTTTTCTAAATCAATCGAAATCCCATGATGTTTAGCGGCGTCAAGCATATTGACGGCAACAACCATCGGAACTTGCATTTCGATGAGCTGAGCTGTCAGATAAAGATTTCTTTCGAGATTGGAAGCATCGACGATATTGACGATAAGTTCTGCTTCATCTTCAAGAATATAGTTTCTGGCTACTCGTTCATCCTCGCTGGAAGAGGCACTGGGCTGAATGGAGTAAATGCCGGGCAAATCAACCAACGTGACATCTTTGTTCTCCAGAGAGAAATGCCCTACCTTCTTTTCAACGGTAACCCCAGGCCAATTTCCCACGGATTGATGAGAACCCGTCAATGCATTAAAGAGAGTCGTTTTTCCGCAGTTGGGATTTCCAACAACGGCAATAGTAGATTTAGCTGTCATTTTTTTACTTAGAGAGGTTCAACATCAAGGATTTCGATTTCCGCTTTTCTAACACTGATAAAAGAATTACGAAGTTTGATTTCAATCGGGTCCCCAAGAGGAGCGATACGTGTGACTTCGAATTCCGTATTGGGAAGGACCCCCAAAGAGAAAAGTTTCTTTCTGTATTCTGAATTTCCCGGCAAAAAGCCTTTAATAACGCCTTTTTGGCCCGGCTTCATGTCTCTTAACTGCATATTCTTCTTCCTGTTTAAGAGGTTTGGAGTACTTTTATTTCAGCTGCGATTTCCCGATTGATAGCAATTCTTGCGTCACCTACAGCCACTAAAAGCGGTCCCTCTTCGACTGAAGCGATGATGGATACAATCGACCCGCGGTACAGTCCGAGATCTCTGAGTCTTCTAACCTCTTCGTCTGGGACAGCGCCGAATTTTGCTACACGGCATTTAACATTTAACGGCAACCCGCTTAAGCGGAAGGAATTTGAAGCTGACATAAAGTATTAAATGAAAATGAAAACGAAAATTATTTATAAAAATATTACTCCAAGTAAACATTAATGAAAATTATTCTCATTAGTGTTTACATTATTTTTAAGTATTAAATTCACTGCTCATATACCAAAATGCTGGAAGTCTTGATCGCTGCAAGCGATTGATTTTATTCACCCACCACTTAAAAAGGTATTGTTAAAAATCTGCAGAAATCCTTAATAAGCGACATTTTTAAAATATAATGCTAATCATTCTCATTTATTTTTTTTGGAGCAGTAATGAATTTTGTTAAGACCTCTTTAGCCGTCGCCCTTCTCTCTTTGGGCTCTTTGGCGGCTGCTGAATCTCAGATTACTTTGTACGGTACCGTAGATGGGGCAGTTGTAGTCAACAAAGCAAAAGGTGCAGACACAACAGTTTCCATGGAAGACGGTATCGCAGGAGGAAGCGTTTGGGGTTTGGAGGGAACCGAAGATTTAGGTAACGGATACTCGGTAGGATTCCTTCTTGAAAACGGTTTTTCTATGGACAGCGGGGAAGCCGGCGAAGAAGGCAAGAGTTGGAGCAAACAAGCCTCTCTTTCCGTTTCCGGAGGATTCGGTGAGTTAGCTTTCGGCAGGATGGGAGGTCTTGCTTCTTATGAAGGCAGTTATTCCATCTGGGATGCCTCCCCAATCGGAACCGATTATCTTCAGGCAGGTTTGGGCAATGTGTTTGTCACCGGACAAATCAACAATAACAGCGTCGTCTATGTTTCTCCGGAATTCGGCGGCTTAAAACTTCACGTCCAATACTCTAACGGTACTCAAGCTGATGATAAGAAGTGGTCCTTAAACGACCACTACTACGGTCTCGGTCTTACTTATGAACTCGGAAATCTTTCTTTAGCCGGTATCGTTGAAAGATACGACTACAAGTCATTTAGAGATGAAGACACTAAGGCTTCTATGATTTACAGTCTTAGCGCAAGTTATGACTTTGAAGTCGCCAAAGTCTTCATCGGCTATCAGTATGCCAGCCGCTTCCACACAGTTGATCAGCTTGAAGACGCCTTTGTCGGCGGAAAAGGCATGAACCAAAATGCCTTTACTTTAGGTACTGAAATCCCTGCAGCCGGCGGAACGCTGAAGTTGGCCGCCAACTATGGTTTCGGAAAAGTGAAATCTGCAGACCAAGTCACTTTCGGTGATAACAAAGTTAATCTCAACAAAGACAAGTTCAACAGGTTCACAGTCGGGGCAGCCTACGAATATCCGCTTTCCAAACGCACTTTCGTTTACGGATGGGGCGCCTATGCTACTGCCGGAAAACTTTTTAAGGAAAAAGCCGTTGAAGGTAACTTCAAGTCCTGGAGTGTTGGTTTAGGTTTGCACCACAATTTCTAACCAAGACTGTGAGCATGTTCAAAGGCCGGATTCCCCGGCCTTTGCTGTGTATTAAGAAAAAGTATGCACTGCTGAATAAACAACTCCTCGAATGCCTTATCTTAAGAGTTGTTTCTTATACCTGAGCGTATGAGCGGCAGCGGCAGCTGTAAATATCCACCCAGCCAAGGAGTGAAGTTTCCAGAGCTTTAGGCTCAGGCCCAAAAGACAGAGGGGTCCGGCAAGAGCCATCGTTTGATTTTCGACCTTTCTCATTGCCCTATAGGCAGAAAGTTTCCGTTGCTTCGCAGACTTTGCTTTTGTTGCGAACTTCGTTGTTTCAAAAAGTGCCAGAGAATTTAAAGAGGAATTAAGAACTTCTTCAAAACGAGCTTCATCAAAAACTGCAGGCTCAAAATTTACTAATAAAGAGCCGGTTATCTTATTCAGCTTAAGGTCCTCAACACCCCTGACCTGCTTTAAAGCCTCAAAAAGCTCTGCACCATCAACAAGCTTCAAACTTTCCGAGCGAATCCTCAATCGGCCTTCGGTTCTGCTAGTAATAGTTCCATGTAAATGTTCCATAGTATAGAGTCCTTGCTGTTTATAAGACTTCTGAGGCCGTCTTTTCTTCAGAAAGATTCGGGAGGTAGGCCCGGGCAGCGTTAAGCGTCACACCGACTGTCGTTACGTTATGAAGCACTGCTCCAACAGCAGCCGGTAATACACCAGCCAAGCCTCCGGCTAAGAATGCAGTATTAAGCCCCACGGAAGCACGGAAATTCTGATGAATTCTGCTTAGTGTTCTCTTTCCAAGCTTAATTGCTAAGGGAAGATGCTTTAAGTTGTTTTCCAATAACACCACAGCAGCAACTTCACGGGCTAAGTCAGCTGCTTCTGACAAGCTCACTCCCACATTGGCTGCAGTAAGTGCCGGAGAGTCATTAATACCGTCGCCGACCATCAGAACTTTTCGACCGCTTTTTACCATTCTTTCTATGATCTGCGCTTTTCCTTCCGGCAGAACTTGACAGTAATACTCCTTGATATGGAGTCTTGCAGCAACATTCTTTGCCGTTCTCGGTCCGTCCCCGGTGAGCATAACAATATTCTGAATACCCAAGTTCCTCAGTTCTTCAATTACTTCGGCAGATTCCTTTCGGATGGGATCTTCAATACCAATCAAACCCTCCAACTTTCCATTCCTGGATAAATAAAGAACCGTGTGTCCCTTCGAAGCGATGCGTTCGATTTCCTCCTCAGCTCCGGAACAATCAACTCCCTCATCTTCTTCAATGTAGTGACGGCTGCCGATTAAAACTTTTTCTCCGTTCAACTCCGTACAGATTCCGTGACCAACGACATATTTAACTTCGGCGTGCTCTTCTTCATGATGAAGTTCCTCGTCTGCCGCTGCTCGCACAATCGCCTTAGCGACCGGATGCGGGAAATGTTCCTCAAGACAAGCTGCATTCCTTAAAACAGTATCTCTATCCCATGTTCCGAGAGGAATAACTTCGGATACTTTCGGATGAGACTCGGTAAGCGTTCCTGTCTTATCAAACACAACAGTGTCAACTTGAGCCAATTCTTCGATGTACCTTCCTCCTTTAATTAAGATCTTGTGAGAAGCACCTTCTCTCATTGAGGACATAAATGCTACCGGTGTAGACATCTTTAAAGCACACGAATAATCCACCATTAAGACAGCAGCCGCTCTTTGAAGGTTTCGCGTAAACAGCCATACAAGTCCCGACAGCAAGAAGCTGTATGGAACAACTTTGTCAGCTATTTTCATGGCTTTGCTTTCAACGTTGGCTTTAACCTTCTCACTGTTCTCAATAAATTGAATAATTTTATTAAGACGAGTCCCTTGCCCAACGGCCGTAGGCTGGATTAGAAGTTCTCCATCTTCAACAACGGTTCCCGCGTAAACGGTACTGCCTTCTGTTCGAAGAACTCCTATCGATTCTCCCGTCATTGACGCCTGATTAACCGTAGCCGAGCCGCCGATTACTTTTCCGTCCACCGGTATGGCTGAGCCGGCTCTCACCTTCAAGAGATCTTCTTTTGTTACCGAGGAGAGAGGAACTTCAAGTTCCTGACCGTCTTTGACAATCCAAACCGTATCGATGTTCATGGCCAAAGATCGAGTCAAGTTCGTCATCGTCTTTCTTCTCGTCCACTCTTCGAGCTTTTCGCCGAATCCTAAAAGCAGAACCAGTGTTGAAGCCGTCTTAAAATCACGCATCAGCAAAGAAGCCGCAATCGCGCTCAAGTCCAAAACTTCAACAGTAAGCTTGCCTGAGAAAAGCTTTTTAAAACCTTCTGAAAATATTCCCCAAGAACTGTGAAGGAACATTCCGAGGCTAGCTGGAAAAGGCATCAACGGTCTGGTAAAAAAACGAACCATCGGCCAGAAAGCTACATCAGAGATAACGCTTTGTCCTTGAGGAATTGCCAACGGCTTAGATGCCAATGCCCTCATGTAGCGAGCGATTACAGATTTGGCTTCCTGCAGAGATTGCTTATCCATATACAGAAGAAGAACACTTCTTGTACGAGGATTAATTCTCACACCTTCAATTCCAGGAATCAGATCCAATTTGTCGGCCAGCTCTTCAGCCCCTTCTGAACCGAAAGGAAAGTCTGAGACAAACCTAATCCTTCCCTGAGTGTGGGAAACCACAGAAAATTTCATAATTTTAAAAACTGAATAACAAATGCAGTGAAAAGATACTATTTACCTTCTTTAGCAGTATCTTCCGGGAGAATTACATCTTGAGAACTAACGTTCTGAGCACGGGCTTCTTGTTGTCTGCGAGCGGCGCGTTTCTTCGCCTCTTCTTTCGCTTCGGCTGTCATATCTTCTAAATCTTCTTTAAAGGTTTCAGCGCCTTCAATCAACTTATCTTTCCAATCCAGACCGTATGACATCAGCTTTGTTGTGCACGGTCTGAGTTTGCCTCTGCTAATTGCAGAAGATGCAACGAAACCTAAAAGAGCGCCTCCAAAAACACCCCAAGCTACTTTTGTGAAATCCTTCATAACTTTTCCTTTAAAAATGCAAATGAGAATGAAAATCAACAATGATAATTGTACCCCTTTGAAAAAGGCTTCAACTTCAATTTTTTCATGCTAGTTCAATTAATTGATTCCGGAAGGCGGAGATTGAAATCAAATATTGCTCCGCACGCATTATGGGACATGGAGTTTCCAAGTTATCGATTTCTTCGAATGCTCCGGAGCAAATATGAAGGAAAAGTGCCCTTAAGCAAACGCCTCAGAAAAATTCTGAGGCGCTGTCAGGAAAAACTCTTTGAATTACTTTTTACCGAGTAAAGAACCTAATACTCCGCGGATAATTTGATTGCTTGCTTGTCTAACCACGGATTTCGCCATATTCTCAACAACTCCGGGCCTGTGGCCTCCTCTAGGACCGGTAGATCCAAACATGATATCTTTCAGAGAGGAAAGAAGAGCATCTCCTATTCCCGGTTCTTCCTCTTCCTGGACAGCTGCTCCACCGGCCGTTCCTTTTGCATCCTTTTGAGAGGGCTGTTGAGAACGAGCCTGGAGCACTTCATACGCACTTTCTCTGTCGATTGGCTTGTCATAAACCCCAGCAACAATAGAAGATGCCATTAATTGCTTACGTTCTGCCTCCGTGATTGGTCCTATCTGACTTCCCGGGCAGCCAACCCAAATTCTTTCTGTGACACCAGGGAAGCCACCCTCTTGAAGGAAGGATACTAAAGCTTCACCTACACCTAGCTCTGTAATTGCTTTGCCGATGTCTACTTTCGGATTAGGCCTCATCGTTTCAGCAGCAACCTTGACGGCCTTTTGATCTCTTGGAGTGAAAGCTCGAAGAGCGTGCTGGACGCGATTTCCTAATTGTCCGAGAACAGAATCAGGAATATCAAGCGGATTTTGTGTAATGAAATAAACACCGACGCCTTTAGAACGAATTAAGCGGACAACTTGTTCGATCTTATCGAGTAAAACTTTCGGAGCATCTTTGAAGAGGATATGAGCTTCATCAAAGAAGAATACGAGTTTCGGTTTTTCTAAATCTCCGACTTCCGGAAGATTTTCATAAAGCTCACTCAAAATCCACAAAAGAAATGTTGAATAAAGCTTCGGAGCCTGCATCAATTTATCCGCAGCCAAAATATTGACAACTCCTTGCCCACCGACAGTCTGGAGAAGGTCTTGTATATTGAGCATTGGTTCACCAAAAAATTTATCAGCACCCTGGCTCTCCAGAGCTAACAAACCTCTCTGAATTGCACCAATGGAGGCCGGAGAGATATTTCCATATTTTTGTCTGAACTCTGAGGCGTGTTCGCCAACAAATTGAAGCATGGATCTCAAATCCTTCAGATCCAAAAGGAGCAGTCCGTTGTCATCCGCAATAGCAAAAACCGCATTTAAGACACCCTCTTGCGTGTCGTTCAATTGCAGGAGTCGAGATAAAAGCAGAGGCCCCATATCGCTGATGGTGGCTCGAACAGGATGGCCCTGCTCCCCGAAGACATCCCAAAAGGTTACCGGACAGCCTTTCCACTCCGGCTCCTGCAGTTTTTTCTTGATTATTCTTTCTTTTAGTTTTTCGGAAGGAACTGCAGCTTTTGCTAAACCGGAAAGATCTCCTTTGATATCAGCCAAGAAAACCGGTACACCGATACGTGAAAAATCCTCAGCAAGCTTTTGTAAAGAAACTGTTTTACCGGTACCCGTTGCTCCCGAAATACAGCCGTGGCGATTAGCTAAACCGGGCTCCATTGTTGAGGATGCAGATGAATCGACAGCATCAATTGGAGCACCAAAATACAGAGGCTCTACCATTATTTTCTCCTAGTTGTTTTAAAGCATTATAGAGCCGCTGCACCTGAGCCTTCATACTATTTAAGCCTGTGAATGCCTGAATTGCATCCTTCTGATCTCGCAAGTATTAGGGTTATATCCATCCGAGATATTATTTTCTTTTTTGTAAGAAATTTAAAATTAGAAATAATTAGTATCATTTGGTACTAATGAGGTTTTTATGGACAGTCATCAATACAAAGAGATTTTAAAAAACAGATTAAGAAGTTCATTCGATATTTTGGAGCCGCCTAAGCCTTTAAGTAACTACTCGGATCTTTGGGCGGTTCACAATAGATTGAATGAAAAATACTTTCTTTCTAAGAAAATTTCCTTGTATTCGATGAACAATGATGAATATGTAAGTCTTAAGCTGGTAAGCAACCAACTTACCGCCGAATTCTTAGATGAATGCCAAAAAGCATTTTCCGACTACATTTCATCGATGAGAGTTGCTGAAGGGCATATGTCTTCTCTCTTTAATTTGGTTTTACTGACTGAATCAGGAGTTGAAGATAAAGCTCTGAATAACCTTTCTAAGCATAAGTTCCACAAGGACTTTTGCTTCACCTTAAAAGGCTGGGCAGACCTTGCAGTTTTTGTCGTCGATCTGAAAGATCAGAAAGTCTTTTCCAATCCGAAAGGTAGTAATTCAACGGCTAATTTTCAAATTTTTTAGGAATACTTTTCTAATATGAACGGACTTGCTTTATTGCTTGGTGCGACAGTTATATTTATTGCCGCCTACATCGTATACGGTTCTTGGTTAGCCAAGAAATGGGGTGTAGATCCTTCCAGACCTACCCCAGCTTATACGCAAAAGGATGGTATCGACTACCTTCCGACAAAACCTGCTGTACTTCTCGGTCACCATTTCTCATCCATTGCGGGTGCCGGTCCGATTGTCGGCCCAATTTCAGCTGCAGTCTTCGGATGGATTCCAGTTTCTCTGTGGATTATTGTCGGAAGTATATTCTTCGGCGGTGTTCACGACTACGGTTCAATGGTTGCATCTATTCGACATAAAGGTCAAAGTATTGGCCAGATCATTGAATCTAACGTAGGCAGAAGAGCCAAGTTGCTATTTGCAATTTTTGCGTGGGTAACTCTCCTTGTGGTTGTGGCAGCTTTTGCCAATATTGTGGCTTCAACATTTGTGGCCAACCCAGGAGCCGGAACCGCTTCTCTTCTCTTCATTGTTCTTGCCGTTGGTTTCGGTTATGCGGTCTATCGTTCCGGCATTCCGCTTCTTATCGGTACCATCTTCGGAATTATCGGTATGGCGGTGTCCTTCTGGCTCGGACACATCTTCCCCCTTGCTCTTAGCAAAGAAGTTTGGCTGTTGATTTTGTTAGCCTATGTATTCGTGGCTTCTATTGCTCCCGTATGGATTCTGCTTCAACCAAGAGACTACCTCAACTCCTTCCTCCTCTACGCAATGATGATTGCTGCTTTCCTGGGCATTATTTTCTACCAGCCGACAATGGAAATCGCAGGATTCGTTGGTTTCGATCTTGGAGGCGGACAATGGCTGTTCCCTGTTTTATTCGTTACCGTTGCCTGCGGTGCCATCTCCGGATTCCACTCCTTAGTTTCTTCCGGAACCAGCTCAAAGCAGCTTGACAATGAACGCAACGCCAAACTTATCGGTTACGGTTCGATGCTGATTGAAGGCCTTTTAGCTATCTGCGCCATTATCTCCGTTGCATACGTAGCTGCAGACAAGCTTCCGGCGTTGCTGAAACAAGGAGGACCGGTTAATGCCTTCGCCCAAGGAACGGCAACATTCATGACATCTTTAGGCTTAGATTTCTCTCTTTCTAAAGAATTCGTTGCATTAACTATCTCCGCTTTTGCTTTAACAACTCTTGATACTGCAACTCGTTTGGGAAGATTCATTTTCCAAGAGATGATTGCCCCTCAAGCTGAAAGCAATAAAGAAGTTAAGCCCAACTCCGTCAGAGAAGCCTTAAGCAACCGTTATGTTGCAACCCTGATTACCATTGCTGCCGCCTGGTACATGGCTTCCGGCTCCTATCTGACTATTTGGCCGATTTTCGGTACTGCAAACCAGATGCTGGCTGCCCTCGCCTTGTTGGCAATTACCGCTTGGCTCAAGAAAGAAGGTAGAGATACATACATGATCACAATTCCAATGTATTTCATGTTCGCCGTGACTTTCACTTCTCTTGGACAACTGATCTATTCCAACTTAGGCAAAAACTGGCTAATCGTCGGTGTATCTGCTCTTCTGACGGTTCTTTCTCTCGCCCTGGCAGTTGAAGCATTCCGTGTTTTCAGTGATGACAAGAAAGAAGCTTCCCAGGCAGAAGGCCTTCAAAGCCAAAGCCAGGAATAACTTAATTCTTACATAGAGAAGAATGGTAAAAGAACCTTCTTCTCTATACAGTGATAGACGCCTCCTTTAGAGGCGTTTATTTTTGATTAATAAAGCTGAAAGAGCCGGAGAGGTCACTCATAGAAGTGAAATCAGCCGAATTTAGCCATATAAAAGAGAATAAATAATTTGGGCGATGCCAAAGGATGGACACCGAGGAAGGATTAGTTATAAGAATCCTTCTAGAGTCGCCGAAAAAATTAATTTGGCATTGTTCTAAAGTTCTCACAAAATTCGAAATTTTTTTCCAGCCGCTTGGATAGAAAAATTATGTTAGAACGCCAGAACAATTTGTGATGGTTATTGTGACGGAGGATGAAATTTCTATGTTTGAGTTTGAATCCGGGAAAGAATTAAAAGATTCAAAAATGAGAAAAGTCTGAGAACCATTTTACGATTCTCAGACTTTGTTTTATGGCGCGCCAGGCAGGATTCGAACCCACGACCCCTTGGTTCGTAGCCAAGTACTCTATCCAACTGAGCTACTGGCGCAATATATGTGAGCCCGGAGGCTACCTACTTTCGCAAGAAATACAACTCACTATCATCGGCGTGGAGGCGTTTCACTGTCCTGTTCGGGATGGGAAGGAGTGGTTCCACCCTGCTATGGCCTCCGGGCTTTAACTTGTTCTGCATCTTTCGATGCTCGGAAATTCTTATCAATCTTGACGAGCATTTAAGCTCTGCTTTGTTAACTTTACTTGCTACAACCAACGTAGGCTTTAAGCTTCACGGTTATAGGATCAAGCCTCACGAGCAATTAGTATCAGTTAGCTCAATGCCTTACAGCACTTACACACCTGACCTATCGACGTCCTGGT
>NZ_BAAGDP010000012.1:0-105020 GCF_054660695.1 Turicimonas sp. TL08 | reverse complement strand
TCACATGGTGGAATTCGGGCCAGGCTCACATGAACCTGACCATCAAGAACCGCCGTTTTGCCAGATTAGGGTTGTATTCTCTCCGCTTTATGGCGATTTGTTAGTGAAGCGCCCACTACGGAACCGTACGGTGGGTGCTGTGAGAGGGGGACCGGGCAACCCAACCCTCTACTCGATTTTTTTCGAGATTCGTTTCAGTATTATGAAAGTCGTTTTTGGAATATAGAAAATTAATTATTAAAAAAAGTCAAGGACAAAACAAAATTTCTCCCAAAAAAGGCATTTTTTCTCAGGATAAAGCTCTATATCGACTGAAGAAATATCGGTCTATACTCCTTCGTGATACTCAACCAATAAGACGTTAACAACTTTTTTACTCAAGGAGAAAGGAAATGACCTGGACATTCTGGGTCGCTATTGCCGTTGTAATAGCGACAGTTTACGCATTGATTAAGAGATACGAAACAAGATTAGTGCTCTTAACTTCCGGTTTCGTAATGGCTTTTATCTCATTGCAGCCAATGGTGGCATTCAAGCAGTTTGATAAGTCTATGACAAACGGCAGCTTGATCATCGCAATCTGCTCTGCTTTAGGTTTTGCTGCAGTTATCTCATTAACAAAATGTGATATTCATCTTGTAAGCCTCTTAATGAAGCCTTTGAAGAAATTAGGTCTCTTCTTATTGCCGGCTTGTATGATCGTCACAAGCGTGATTTCTACAGCTATCCCATCTATGGCTGGGTTAAGTGCCGCTGTAGGTCCGACAATGATTCCTATCATGATTAGAGCTGGCTTCAGACCTGCAATGGCCGCGGCTGCTGTCGGCGGATGCATGATGCCCGCATATTTGAACCCTGGCGTTTCTCATAACCCGTTTATCTCTAAGCTGGCTTCCATGGATATCATGGAATTCATCGGCGCCCATGCTTCAAC
Source organism: Turicimonas sp. TL08 (assembly GCF_054660695.1). Lineage (NCBI taxonomy): Bacteria > Pseudomonadati > Pseudomonadota > Betaproteobacteria > Burkholderiales > Sutterellaceae > Turicimonas > Turicimonas sp. TL08. The sequence continues at coordinate 104,086 of NZ_BAAGDP010000012.1, read as the reverse complement.
CACTGTAACGCTAGGGTTAATCAGCATTATCTGCATTACGATTACTTGCTTTGTACTGGGTGACTTCTCTAAGGCTGCTGCCAATACTCAGCAGGCAATTGAAAAAGCATCCAACGAAGTTGAACATCCGAACATTCTTTTCGCAATTGCTCCTATCGTTCCTGTCGTTCTCTTGGTTGTTGCTTCTATCTGGTTCAAAGAACTGAAGATGTCCGTCGCAACAGCTATGTTGATCGGTACTTTCTACGCACTTGCCGTTACACGTTCCAACCCTGAAGAAGTAACTAAGAAGTTCTTCGCCGGTATGGGTAATGGCTATGCCAAGATTTTAGGTATCATCATTGCCGCTGGTGTCTTCGCCGCTGGTTTGCGCGCAGCTGGCGTCATCGAAGTGTTCGTTAACTATCTGACCCACGCCAATGAAGTTGCAAAACTCGGTGGTTCCATCGGACCATTCGCATTAGCAGTCTTGACCGGCTCCGGCGACGCTGCAGCTTTTGCTTTCAACGAAGCTGTTACACCTCACGCTGCTAAATTCGGTATGCAGATTGATAACTTAGGTTACTTAGCTATGATGGCTGCCGGTATCGGCCGTCAGGCTTCTCCGTTAGCCGGCGGTATCATTCTTCTTTCCGGTATTGCAGCTGTTTCTCCTGTTGAAGTAGTTAAGAGAACTGCTCCTGCAGCTGTGGTGATGTTAATCTCTGTGTACTTCTTGTGCTAAAAAGGAAGACTTATGACAAATCATCCTCCTATTCTTGAACAGTACACAAATACTATTGCTGCTCTTCTGAAGAATAACCAAGTCGAAAAAGCCTTAGGCTGCATTCAGGACCAAACTGAATTGGCAATGCAGGAACAAGTCGATTTGTGCGAAATCAGCGCTCCTACTTTCCAAGAAGAAAAGAGAGCTGACGAATTGGTTAAACGCATGAAACAGTACGGTCTTACAGATGTCTGTAAAGACGGCATTGGAAATGTGCTTGGACGCCGTAAAGGCAAAACCGGAGCTAAAACGATTGCTATCGGCGCTCATATGGACTCAGTCTTTCCGGCCGAAACCGATGTTAAGGTTCGCCGTGAAGGAAATGTCTATTGGGCCCCTGGTATCGGTGATAACTGCTCCGGCTTAAGAGCACTTCTTCAGGTCTTGAGAGCTTTGAATGAAGCCAATATCGAAACTGATGAAGACATTCTGTTTGTTGGCACTGTAGGCGAAGAGGGCAACGGAGATATCCGCGGTTCTAAGTTCTTGTGTGCTAATACCAAATTAGACGCCTTTATCGCTGTCGATAGCACGGATGTCGGCCGCGTTCTTCGTGGAGCTGTCGGTTCTCACCGTTGGAGAATTGCAGTGGATGGTCCCGGAGGCCATTCATTTGCAGAATTTGGAAAGACTCCGAGTGCTATTCATGCAGTTTGCCGTGCAGGTGCCGATATCGCCAAGATTGAAGTTCCGGAGGATCCGAAGACAACCTTTACTATCGGAACAATCAAGGGCGGTACAACAGTCAACACAATTGCTGCACATTGCGAAGTGGACGTAGATATTCGCAGCACGAGCAATACTGAATTGAAGAAGGTCGAAGACGCCGTTCTGGCAGCTTTTGAGAAAGCCGTTAAGGAAGAAAATGCAAGATGGCCGAATGCTTTGCCGGAAACTCACTTAAAGGTGACGACCACTCAAATCGGAAACCGTCCTGCAGGCTTGCGTCCGCATGATTGTCCTGTTCTTCAGTCTGCCCGCGCAGCCCAAAAAGCTTTGGGCATTGAATTGACGAACTACGGACTGTCTTCAACTGACGCTAACGCGGCGATGAGTTTGAATATTCCTTCAACTTGCCTTTGCTCCGGAGGAAAGGGGATTGGAGCTCATACTTTGAAAGAACATTTTGTTTTTGAAAAGACTGAACTTGGTCCGAAACTGATTCTTCTCACAGCACTGGCTTTGGCAGGAACAACAGACACTAAACCGCTTCTTTAAAGATAGCTAATCCAAGAAAAGGCCGCAGAATTTAACCTCTGCGGCCTTTTGGTAGTTATGCATAAAAATAATAAATACTATCTAAAATAAGTATTTCACATTCTTTGCAGGAAGTCCTAAAATTTTTTCATCCCTCCCCTATGGAGTTGAAAATGAAAACAATCAGATTATTGGTCACCCTGCTTGGTATTCTTATTTTTGGTAATAGTATGGCTGCAGAAATCTACTTGGAATGTGACGGAAAAGAATATTCTGTCAGCTTAAATGACAGTCAAGAAGCTAAAGAATTTTTAAAACAGCTTCCCCAAGAATTGAAGTTTGAGGATTACGGCGCTTTTGAGAGGATAGCGTACTTAACAAAAAAACTAACTCCGGCTGGCGCAGCAAATGGTTTTACTCCATTGACCGGAGATTTGACTTACTACGCTCCTTGGGGGAACCTCGCCGTATTTATCAAAGATTTTTGCCCCTCTACCGGTCTCTATTCTTTGGGAACCTTATCTCCGGAAGCTTTGAAAGCCATAAAGGAATCGGGAAGCAGAAAGGTAAGATTTTTTTCAAAGGATTAATCCTAATGTTGAACCATGAAATAAACGGAAAAAGCTTTGACATGGAAAGAGCTCTGTGCAAGTTGGAAGACACGGCTCTGAGAAACTGTATTTTTGCCGGACCGACCGATGGAGAGTCTCCGCTTAAACATCCTCAAAACATTTTGGTTGAGAACTGTTCCTTCTCCTTGAGATATCCGCTCTGGCATGCTGATCGATTTGAGCTATGGAAGTGCAGTCTTGATGAGAGGGCAAGAGCTGGCCTTTGGTACTGTTTTAACGGCAAAATTTTAGATTCTGTTTTAGGAGGCATCAAAGCTCTTCGCGACTGCCAGAACATTCTCTTAGAGCGTTGCCTTATCAACTCTCCTGAGTTTGGCTGGAAGTGCAGAGGAATTACAGTAAACGATTCGACTTTGGAAGCCGAGTATGTGTTCTTGGATACTCAAGATTTGTACTTGAAGAATGTGAAGCAGAAAGGCAAATATTCCTTCCAATACTGCCGGGATATCGTTATTGAAGACTCTGTTTTAGATACCAAAGACGCCTTCTGGCATAGCGAAAACGTCACGGTAAGAAACTCCGTAGTTAAAGGCGAATACCTCGGTTGGTTTTCTACTAATCTGGTTTTGGAAAACTGTGAAATAGAAGGAACTCAGCCGCTGTGCTTTGCAAAGGATCTTATTCTTAAGAATTGCACGATGAAAAACACCGATCTTGCATTTGAAGAATCATCGGTACGTGCTGAAATCCGTGGCTCGGTTCTTTCCGTTAAGAATCCGCTGTCAGGTTCGATTCTTGCCGATGATTACGGAGAAATCATTGAAGAAGAGCCCGGCCGTGCGTCAATTCTAAAGAGAAAAGAATAACTCTGAAGTTAATAATTACTTCTTCCTGTTCAATCTCAAAGAGGCACAGAAAGAAGTCTTCCGGCTGACGGAGTCAGCAAGCGGTTGCGTAAATTCACATTCATCTCATTTGTAAGACGAAGGATGTGAATTTGGCTTAAATCAAAAGTCGTTTTTAGACGGAGCTGCTGGCCTACGTTAACTCTTCCAAATAAAGACATTAGGCATTTGCCTGATGATGGAGAACTTTTACCTTTTTTCTGAGTAACTCAAGTCAAAGAGAAAATTATGTTGAAGCGAAGACAAGTGATAGGAACGGTTTTTTCAGCGGCGGCTCTAAGCATTCTTCCAGTGTCCGCACAAAACGTCCGCAAAGGAATAATCGTTGTGTACTCGAGAACCGGAAATACTTTCGGTCTAGCTCAAAGAATCCACGAAAAGACAGGATATCCGATAATCCGTTTAGAGCTCGTTAAACCATACGCTGAAAACTACAATGACATGACCTATTTGGCAAGAGATGAGATTCGTTCGGATGCACGAAGAGAAATTGCTACAAAAATTCCGGACCTGAGCGGCTATACAGACATCTACGTCGGCGGTCCATACTGGTGGGGCGGCTTAGATGTTCCAATGAGAACTTTTCTCAAAGATCATCCGTTAGATGGCAAACGAATTCATCCTTTCATCACTTCCGGCAGTTCAAGTCCGAGAGGCGCCATAGAAGATATCAGAAGGCTCTGCCCAAAGGCAACAATCGAGCCGCATTTCTACAGCTCGAGTTCTGAAGTTTCCTCAGCCTTGAACAAGCTGGATAAATGGATTGAAGAGTCTCTCAAAGGTTAAATAACATCCTGAGCTCAAGAATTCCACAACTGGAGTTAGCTTAATTTCTCAATGGCAAATCTAAGCAGCTCTGGTGCGGTTCTTAAAGAATAATCCAGCTCAAGTCTTTCGGTCATCTTATGAGCATCTTTGCCGGAAGGGCCTAAATTAGCAATTGGAATGCTTAGCTCCGTTAACTCTTGAATGGGAATCCAAAAAGTTTCGCCCCATCCCGGAAGATTATCCGCAATGAATTCTAAGTCTTTGGGAGTTCCTTCATATCCAAGATAGGACAAATCAGTGATGCCTCCGAATACCTCTATGAAAGTGCTGTCGGAATCGGCCGCCAAATGATTACTCTTGGCAATCACTTCAAGAAGGAGGTCTTTGATTCTACTTTCTTTTTCATTCCTTCTCTTATTAATTCTCGGCGGATAATAGGGCGGAAGAAAACCAACTACAATTTGAGGCTCACTTGAATGACTCAAAGAGATAATCGCTTCAGTGATTCGGATGGCTTGTTCCCGTTCATCGAAAGAATCTTGTCTCGATGACAGTTCTTTCTTTAACGTCCGATCGAAGGTTTCGTTGTCTTTAAACTGAGCCCTAACTTTATTCAGAAGTTCGGAATAGCTGAGAACTTTTATCTTCGGAAGGGGGCTCGATGTTCCTCCTCTTCGAATAAAAGTTTCTTCGGATGTCTTTAAAGTTTCTAAAGTTGAACTTGCGGCATCTTGGGCAAGCCCCACGCAGAAGGATAAGATTTCTTGAGGAGTTTTTTCTATAGTTAGAAGATTGAAATAGCAAACGGTTCTTTCAGGGAGCGTGACTGAATAACCGTTTCTTCTAATTTCGAAGCCCAGACAGGTAGGAGGAGAAAGAAGCCAACTACCTTGTCCTTCAAGGAAGGCCGGATTCGCTTCCATCTTCGTCACGATTTCTGAAGCTAAGAGAACCGAGTTGAGGCCTTGAAAGTAATCGTTGACGTGCGCTGCCTTCCCGACGCAGTAAAAGAAAGGCATGATTTTTCCCGTTGTGCCGGTGTAATAGGGACGGAATGATTGGCCCGATGCATTGGGAGTGGTCCGGAAACAAGGTTCTCCGGTAAAAGCGGCGAGGACATCCAGTTTCTTTTCTTTGATAAAGGAATTTAGTTTGCGGATAGTGCCTCGCATGCCGGCACTACTGTTCTCTTCATCAGGTACGGCTAGAAACAAGAGATTGACTCCGCAGCCGGATTCTGCATATTCTTTGATCATGGCCAGAAAGAGAGCAAGTCCTCCCTTCATATCCATGACGCCGCGTCCAAAAAGCCAATTCCCAGAATGTAAATCTTTTTTAGCTTCCGGATTAAGCGAACGCTCTCGTAGGAGCTCTGTATACAAGTCCGGTTCAAATGCCTGAGATTTGAGCTCTCCGCAAACATCGGTAGCGACGACATCAAAGTGTCCGGTAAGCAAAATCGTACGCCTCTGAGATTGCGGAGAAGAAAGAAAACCGAGAACAGCTTTTCGATTCCAAGGATCTTTTTCGCAAGGAATTAGTTTTGCTTCTATTGTCTGCGGAGAGGCCGGTTTAATAGACGAGAGATAGTTAAAAGTAAACTCTGCGCATTCATTTTCCTTTTCTGCGTCAGTCGAAACGGAAGCAATTGCACAGAGCTGTTTAGTCAGGAGAAGTATTTCTTCCTTTAAAGCTAATTTGTTGTCCACTTTTTCCTCCTCAGATTTTTCTGATTTTAAGGAAAAAAGCGGACTCAGCTATGAGGAAATTGATTTATTTAAGCCAGACCTTTTTACCTTTAACAGTATTGTTTGCAACCATGACGGCGAGGAATCCGACAACAATACCCGACATCGTCAAACCAATCGTGATAGCACTCCAATAGCCTCTGGCGCCAAGCGGTGCGGCGGTTAATGTATCGGTAAACGTCAAAAGACTTCCTAATCCTAAGCCGATGCCCCAAAGCAATACTCCGTATAGAACCATTGGAGCAACCGTGATGCGATACCCTCTCATGGCAAAAGACCCAATGCAGTTAATGGCGTCAAAGACGTGATAGAACGCGGCAAAAGGAATCAAGAGTGCTGAGATGGCAATGACAGAGGTATTGTCTGTATAGAGTTCTACAAAGAAATATTTGAAGAAATATAGAATCAATGAAACGACAATCGCACAGCAGATGCCGAATTTTAGACAATTAAACGTAGCTCTCCGTGCAGACTCCGCGCTTCCTGCTCCAAGACTCTGTGAGACCAAAACAGAAGCGGTTACGCCGATGGAGAGCGGAAGCATATAGAAAAGAGAAGTTAAATTAGCAACAATCTGGTGACCCGAAACTGTAACCTCTCCTAAACGGGAAATAAAAATTGTCATGAACGTGAATGACGTCACTTCAAAGAATGCCGACAGACCGATAGGAATGCCGAGCTTAAGCTGAGCCGCCATGATCTTCCAATTCGGCAATGAGAACGTTTCCGATCTCATGCGGACATAGAAACTGTCGAAATGCCAAATCCCCCAGAATAATAAGAGGGTGAGCCAAGAAGTAAGGGCAGAGGAGACTGCACATCCGGCGCCTCCTAATGCAGGGATCGGTCCCCAACCGTACATGAAAAGGGCATTAAAGGGAGCTTTTAACGCCAGCATTAGCAGGGAAATCCACATAGCAATCTTCGGACGTGACACTGCAGCATTCAACGCCAAGTAAGCACGTCCAGCCATGGCTCCGGGAAGTCCAATCGCATTGATAATGAGGTATAGGGAAGCAATCTTTGCCGTCTCGCCTTGTGCATTGGTCAAACTCATCCATAACGGCGTATACGTCATAACTAAAACGCCGATGATGGACAGAAAAACGGCAATCCAAAGAGTCTGGTGGAGTTCGGGGCCGATTTTTTCGTGTTTGCCGGCGCCTAAATGGTGAGCTGCAATTGGTGACAAACCTTGCATAATTCCCACTAAACCGACAAAGATTGAGATAGAAACGGCAATACCGATGGCAACACCGGCAAGATCCGTAGGACCTAAGTGACCGGCCATCAAAGTATCGATGGTGCTTCCGCCGACAATTGCTAAATTGGAAACCCAAATAGGCGCGGAAAGCTTGATAATGGACCAATACGAAGTCGATGGCGGCGTTAATCGTGTCGGTGTAACGGACATAAAACTTAAATCAGTATCTAGAAAGGCAAACGTTTGAGAAGCTGATATCGCTCGTCGGAACGGGGACGGCCCGGAACGTTGGTAAGAACTTCCCATTTATCGGTTACGGCACCGGCGGGAGAGCCGCCGAAATCGATTGTCTTTAGTGCGAAAGTGCACTGCTGACCTGGTTTTCCAAACGGAAGATTGGCCAAAGCGTAGAACGCGGCACGATCCGAACTGGATAGGTTAATGGCTTCAATGCAGTCGCCCGGTTTGCTGTTGGCATCAAAAGTTGTCTTGATGGCGGCAACCGTGTATTCCATGGTTCTTGCGCCGTTGAAAATCGGCAGGAAAAGTGAACAAACTACAATAGCAGAGGCTGTCAAACCGCAGGCAGAAAGCCAAGTTCCTCTCCATGCAACCACCGGATGCTTAAATAGTCTCCAGCCGACGACAGCAAGCCAGAAAAGAGTAGCGGCAGCTGCGATTGCTAACAGCAGATACGATGTTCCCGGGGTAACAGCAGGAGCAAGTCGGCGCAAAGAATAAGCCATCTTAGCAAAGTAGCCTGTCGTCCAAGCAAAGTAGTAAATCCAAACGACAATGAGGCCGATGGTAAAGACAATGCCGGAGAACAAATCCAAAATGTTTTCTTTGCTCTTTTTAACGCTGATAATCCCGAAACCTGCTAACACGGCAAGCGATGGAACCAAACAGTACATCGTGGTTCTCGGTTCCAGCCCGGTAAAGAGGATGGAGAACAAAGAAATCGAAAGAAAGCTAAGTGGAACGGAGATTGGTGCACACTTAAGGCTGCCTCTCCATGCGAATACTGCCCAAATGGCAAACGGCCAAGCCGGGAATGTTATCCATGCCATATTCTTTAACAGCCATGGATATTGAGTAATAGATAGAAGAGAAAACTCTTTCGTGCTGGAATGGAGCCAGTTGGTAAACCAGACGGAGGCTTGGTCCGGTACAAAAATGAATACAAATGCAGGCCAAATACAAGTAACGATAAGAGCCGTCACGAAAGTAGTGAGAACGCGTTTTGAGCGGCTGGTATAGTCCGGGGTAAAGATGTAGGCTACCCAAGTCGCAAATGCAAGCCAGATGCTGGCTCCGATAGTCGTTGTTAGGGCGCCGAGGCCGATGCCCAGGCCTGCTAAAAGAGAGCCTCTCTTAAGATCTTCAAGGCTGAGAACAATACCGAAGAAACAAATAGACGCTACAGCCAGAAGGGTAGTTGTCGGAGAAATTTCATGAAAAGGCTCTAACAAGCCGTAAGTACCGATTGTGATCAACAGAGTAATATCCGCCACGACACGACCGTAGTCTTTTCTGGCGGCTTCGCCTCCGAAGGCAAAACTGACGGGTTGAGCTTCGTCTCTCCGGGCTAAAAGATATGTGGAATACCAGATGCAGGCGGTAATAATGGCAAACCAAAGGCCGGAGGTTAGATGAAAAGCACGAACCGGACCGATAATTTGACCAAAAGTTAAGATGCACAATGAACTGACCCAAGAAGTGAGAGGGCCGGTGTCATAAATATACTGGCCTGTGATGTTCGGGATAAGCCAGTCGGACAGGCTGCCGTTGACCATCGTCCAGGCAATGCCGAAACTAGTGAGATTTTTACTCCCTAACAGCTGAGGCGATAAGAGGAAGGGAGCGATGAAACAGATTAAGAGTGCTAGTAAAGCATACCGAGGCAGTTTATGTGCCGCGGCAGCGCTCACAACAGCTGGAGAAGAGCGTTCACTGAGCATATGACTCGAATCTCACAAGTTAAGAATATATAAATTACTAACTATATATAAAAAATAAGGCAGCCGTAGCTACCTTATCGGAACTTTCCGCCGCTAAATTACTTCTTAGCTTTGGCTGCCTTAGCCTGCTCAGCAGAAGCGTTGAGAGCGGCATTCTTAGCAGCAAATTTCTGACGGAATTTTTCTACACGGCCGGCTTCGACGATACGTGTCTGAGCACCGGTGTAGAAAGGATGAGACTCGCTGGATGTATCGAGCTTGACCTGAGGATATGTAACACCATCGATTTCGATTGTTTCACGGGCATCAGCTGTGGAGCGGATGATGAAAGTCTTGCCGATGGACATGTCTGTGAAGGCAACTTCACGATACTGCGGATGAATATTGGTTTTCATTGTTAACCTTAAATAAATCGGTCGCCACTCGCCTTACGAAACCGCTGACCATTGCCAGTCTTACGCTAGGTATGCCAGAACGTGCCTAAAATGAATAAAAACAAACGCGAATTATCTCTCTTTCCTGGAAAAAAGGCAAGTTTAAAAACAGAGTTTCGCAGAGAAAAATCAAATTGATAAGAAAAATTGAAGCGGCTGTCGGGGCCGAATTCCTTTGGTCCTCTGCAGAATTTGTTCCAAAATAAAAAGCTGGAACACATCAGTTCCAGCCTTTGGTATTCAATTAACCTCGTCTGCCCATCATTTCAAAGAATTCGGCATTGTTCTTAGTTGGTTTCATACGGTCAACCAAGAATTCCATAGCCTGGATTTCATCCATTTCGTAAAGAATCTTACGAAGGATCCAAGTTTTCTGCAGAACTGATGGTTCAAGAAGAAGTTCTTCACGGCGTGTACCGCTCTTACGGACGTTAATAGCCGGATAAACACGTTTTTCGGAAAGGTTGCGGTCAAGATGGATTTCCATGTTGCCGGTACCTTTAAATTCTTCATAGATAACATCATCCATTCTGCTGCCGGTTTCGTTAAGAGCCGTAGCAATAATGGTGAGGGAACCGCCTTCTTCTAATTTACGGGCGGCGCCGAGAATGCGTTTCGGTCTTTGAAGAGCATTGGCATCCACGCCGCCGGTTAAAACCTTGCCGGAAGTTGGGACAACGGTGTTGTAGGCGCGGGCCAAACGTGTAATGGAGTCGAGAAGAATGACAACGTCTTTTTTGCTTTCTGCCAAGCGTTTGGCTTTTTCGATAACCATCTCGGCCACTTGAACGTGACGGGTTGCGGGCTCATCGAAAGTGGACGCAATAACTTCGCCCTTAACTGAACGTTCCATTTCCGTAACTTCTTCCGGACGTTCATCAATCAGAAGAACCATTAGAACAACATCCGGATAGTTGGCGGTAATAGCATGTGCGATGTGCTGCATCAAGACTGTTTTACCGCTCTTCGGAGAAGCCACTAAAAGAGCGCGCTGGCCTTTACCGATCGGCGCAATGATGTCGATGATTCTGCCGGTGAGATTTTCTTCGCTTCTAATATCTCTTTCAAGTTTCAGAGGCTCATCAGGGAATAACGGAGTCAAGTTCTCGAAAAGAATTCTATGCTTGAGCTCTTCCGGAGGAAGACCGTTTACTTTATCGACTTTAACTAACGCAAAGTAGCGTTCTCCGTCTTTTGGCGTTCTGACTTCACCTTCAACTGTGTCGCCTGTATGCAGATTGAAGCGGCGTATTTGAGAAGGGGAGATGTAAATGTCGTCAGGACTGGCGAGATAGGAAGAAACCGGAGAACGTAAAAAACCGAAGCCGTCCGGTAAAACTTCTAAGGTACCGTCACCAAAAATTTGTTCACCAGCCTTTGCTCTTTTTTTCAAGATTGCAAACATTAATTCTTGTTTGCGAAGACGGCTGGCATTTTCAACATCTAATTCCAAAGCAATGTCTAATAGCTCGGAAACGTGTTTCTGCTTGAGTTCTGAAAGATGCATTATCTGAAACGAAATCCACAGATAGATTTCGAGGTGTTGTTAAAAGGAAGGGAGTGTTGCGGCTTAATAGAGAACTTAAGCCGCAGGCAGGATTTTATACGAATTGTTTTAAGAAAGCGGCAAATTGAGCAGAATTCATCATGCCGGCTTGCTGGGCGAGGAGCTGGCCGTCTTTATAAACGGCAAGAGTAGGAATACCACGTACTCCGAGTTGCTGAGCAACGCTTTGGGATTCGTCAACATTGTATTTAACGATCTTGACGTGTTCCGGCAGAGTTTCTGCTGCTTTTTCAAGAACTGGTCCTAACATACCGCATGGACCGCACCACGGAGCCCAAAAATCAACTACTACAACGCCTTTTGCATTCAAAACTTGGTCAACGTAGCTGGCGTCATCAACACTTTGTAAGCCCATAATTTATTTCCTTTTTTAAAAAAACTAAATAGGGTCAGCGAAGACTGGTTGTCCTCGGAGAGATAGGGTAATCCTAACACTGATATCAACCGACCCGTTTCCTGACTCCCCAACATGGGAGGCAGAGTGTTCTGCATAAATTAGCATACTTAGAAATACTACACGGTTCGTTTTTGTTTTTATTTATTAACGAAGTTGAAGAAATTAATCGCATTCTGTGCTCAGCGACCTGTCAGCTGATTCGTTCTTTTTCGGCTATAGAAAAAAATACTGACGAATAGAACGGCGGAAGCAAAACCTAGAACGCTGGCGGGGATGGCACATGTTATTGAGGAGTCTGAAACTTTGATAGCTTCTCCTCCCAGCCAAGCACCGATAGCGTTAGCGCTGTTATAAGCGACTTGACCAAGGGCGGCGATAATAATCTTCGCATCTTTAGTGCCTTGAATGATCAGAGCCTGCATCGGACCGGCTAAGAAGTAGTACCCGAATGCGGCTAATGCAAGGAAGAAGACGGCGGTGTACTTGTTTGCGGAAAAGAAGAGGGCGCATAAAGTTGCGATAACGATGAGAGTCTGCCCGAACGCTACTAGGGCTTCATCGCTGAACCGTTTGGTTAAAGGGGCAGAAGCCAGATTACCGAAGAACATGGCGCCCCCGGCAACAATCATCACTAATGTCATTTCTTCAGCAGGCAGGTGCGTAATGGTCTCCATAATTGGATCGGCATAAGAGTAATAAGCATAAAAACCGCCGCTGCCAAGCGCTACACCTCCCAAAATGATCCATGGCCACGGATGCTTGAGAGGTTCGATTTCTCGGGTGAGAGGCTGCTTTTTTACCGGGAGAGACGGAAGCCAAAAACAAAGGGCAACTATGAGAACGGCTGCAAGCGAAGCTATCCCTATAAAAATAAAGCGCCAGGAAAAAGCAAAGCCTACCCAGGCGCCCAAAGGAACTCCTAAAAAGTTTGCCGAAGTCTGCCCGAGGACCATCAAGGTAACATCTCGAGACGCTTTTCCCGGTTCGGCTAATCTTTCACAAGCAACGGCTCCTAGAGCAAAGGAAATCCCGTGAGGCATTCCGGAGACGAAGCGTGCTCCGAGCATCTCAATATCACTTTGCGCAAAGCTGGCGCCGAGATTTCCGCAAAGAATAAGACAGGCTGCGATTAATAAATTTATTTTTATATTAGCGTCCCGTCCGAAGAGCAGGAGGCCGATAATTCCGCCGCAGACGCCTGCAGCATAGGCCGAAACGTACAAACCGGCCTGAGGAATCGTCACATGAAGATCCCGGGCGATATCTGCAAGTACGGGAACAATTCCAAGCTCTGCCGCGCCGAGACAAAAGGTTCCGATAGCAAGTGCAGCGATGTGTTTATCAAAGGCCATCTCGATAATTTGTAAATAATTTTTCTTCCGATGTACTGTATCGGTCCTCGTCGAAGGTGTGGAAGAGAATCAATCTAATTCGGGAAAATGCCTTGGAGAGAAGAAGAAAAACGGAACGGAGAAGGAGATAAAAGTGAAATTTGAGCTGCACTTTCCTTTTTTTTGAATTCTGTTAGAATCTCGCTCTGCGGGCCCCCTCGCATGTGAATGTCGTGAACCTGGTCAGGTCGGGAACGAAGCAGCCATAACGATCCTAGCAGTGCCGAGGTGTGGTCCGCTTTTCGTTTTCTTTCCTTTTTCTTCGCTTGCATAGCGCTCAAATTCATCTAAAATTCTTCAATTCGGAACAGTTTTACCTCCTGCGAAACGATTTGGTTGCGAACCGAATCTTTAAGAGATTTTTTCCATGGCTTATCAGGTTTTAGCTAGAAAGTGGCGTCCACACGATTTTTCTACATTGATCGGGCAAGATCACGTTGTCCGTGCTTTGACTCATGCTTTGACAGAAAATCGTCTTCACCACGCTTATTTGTTTACGGGAACTCGCGGTGTAGGTAAAACAACAATCTCCAGAATTTTGGCCAAGTGTTTAAATTGTGTAGGAGAAGACGGGAAGGGCGGTATCACCGCTCATCCTTGCGGTGTGTGTGAGGCTTGCAGAGCCATTGATGAAGACCGTTTCGTGGACTATATCGAAATGGACGCGGCTAGTACGCGCGGTATTGACGATATGGTATCTCTCCTTGAAAGAGCGAAGTACGCACCTACAAATGCCCGTTTCAAAGTCTACATGATCGACGAAGTTCATCAGCTGACCACCCAGGCATTTAACGCCATGCTTAAAACCTTGGAGGAACCTCCCGAGTACGTCAAATTTATTTTGGCGACAACCGATCCGCAGAAGGTACCGGTTACCGTTCTTTCTCGCTGCCTGCAATTTAATCTTAAGAGCTTGTCTCCGATGTTAATTTCAGGACATATGGAAGAACTTCTTAAAAAGGAAGGATTCCCTTACGAGTTGCCGGCATTACGGATGTTGGCAACCGGAGCACGCGGTTCCATGCGCGACGGCTTGTCTTTATTGGATCAAGCCATAGCCTTCAGTGCCGGTAACCTGACCTTAGAAAACGTCAGAGAGATGCTGGGAACAATTGATTCAACAACCTTGATTCGATTGTTGGGAGCTTTAGCGAATCGAGACCCTGTTCAGGTCATGCAGGTGGCCGATGAGATTGGCGCCCGCAGCTTATCCTATACCCAGGCTCTCAAAGATATGGCATTGCTGTTCCATAGAATTTCTATGGTCCAAATGCTGCCTGCTTCTCTAAACCCGGAAGAACCGGACTCGGACGCTGTCAAATCTCTTGCTCAGGCTTTTGCACCCGATGAAGTTCAGCTCTACTATCAGATTGCTATCCATGCTAGAAACGAGATAAGTCTTGCTCCGGATGAATACTCTGGTTTCACAATGGCTTTAATGCGCATGATGGCATTTGCGCCTGCAGAAACCAAAAATTCGAAAAAACCGGTGGTTGCCCCGATGAAGGGACTGGAGGCCCCCGCTCCTCGGTCGCCGGAAGCTCCGGTTTCAACAGCTCCTGCGGCTGCGGCTCCTAAACCGGAAGCCCAAGTAGCATCTGTCTCTCCGGTGCCCCCTAAACCAACTTCGGTAATGTCCGTTCCGGTTGCGAGCAAAGATCCCGGAGATATTCCTCCTTGGGAAGAAAGTCCTGTGTTAACAGGCTCAAAAAAAAAATTAATTGAGGACAATTCTCCCGCTTCCGCTCCAACCCCGTCAGAGGAAAAGTCTGCGGTTTCAGCTCGAGGTTCTTCCCCGCAGCTTCAAGAGAGTCCGAAAGAACTTCTTCCGCAAGATGATCAAGATGATGTTCCTTGGTCCTATGATGATTATGTATCCGAGGGGGGAGCAGGAGAAAGCGGGGAAGATGAATATATTCCTCAGAAGAGAACCATCGTTCAGGAACGAGATGAGTTTGAAGGTGTGCCTGTTCAGATGAATCCGTGGCTCGAAGCTGCAAAAAAAATAAAGCTCATTGAATCTTCTCAGCCTTTAGTTGATCTGTCCGAACTCGAAAGTTTTGACGGGTCTAACATGGTTCTGACCACAACATTGGAAGCATTGACGCATGAGGAACATGTTTCAGCTCTGCAAAAGGAACTTCAGAAACATTTCGGCCCTCAGCTTCAGCTGAAAGTTAAATTTGTTTCCAAAGGAAAAGGGCAAACACTCAAAAGGCTCAGAAAGCAAGAATTCATAGAAGAAAAAATTGAAAAGTTGGATAGAATCTCGAAAACAAAATTAGTCAAAGAGATCTTGAATACTTTTGGTTCTACGATTTCGATTGACAATGTCACGTTGTATGACAAAAACGACACGCCCCGTGTTATTTGATTTAAAGGAAATATAAATGCGTAATTTCGGTGGAATGGGCCAGATGGGCCAAATGATGAAACAGGCTCAGATGATGCAAAACAACATCAAAAAAGCCCAGGAACTGTTAGCAACTATCGATGTTACCGGTGAAGCCGGCAACGGTGCCGTCAAGGTAACCATGAGCTGCAAGAATGTTTGCAAGAGAGTCGAAATTGATGACTCCCTCGTAGGCAGCGTTGAAGACAAAGATATGCTCGAAGATCTTTTGACTGCTGCTCTTAACGACACTCAAAAGAAAATCGAAGCTGAAGTTGAACAAAAAATGGCTGCTGCAACCGGCGGCATGAAGCTTCCTTTCTAATCTCGTGGCTTCAGTTAGTACCATAGAAGAGCTGATTGATTCTTTGCGGCAGCTGCCCGGCATCGGCCCGAAAGCTGCCCAGAGAATGGCTTATCAGCTTTTAACCTCTGATAAAGAAACGGCTTCTCGATTAGGCAATGCTTTGCTCAACGCGGTGAAGACCGTTAAGCGCTGCCCGCGCTGTAATAATCTGACCGATAAAGATATTTGCAAATATTGCTCCAGCATTCACAGAGATGATTCTCTTCTGTGCGTGGTTGAAAATGTTGCAGATATGATGGTCATTGAGCAAAGCTTATCTTGGAACGGCAGATACTTCATTTTGATGGGCCGTCTTTCACCTTTAAACGGCATCGGACCCAATGAGTTGGAGTTAGGCCATTTAATCGACAGAGCCTCTGAGCCTGAAGTTAAGGAAGTCGTAATTGCCACTTCTTTTACGGCCGAGGGGGAGGCAACTGCCCTTGCAATTACAGAATTGCTGGCAAAACATGCTCCACAGGTCAAAGTAACCCGTATTGCTAAAGGAATTCCCGCCGGTGCGGAGCTCGAATACACCGATGTCAATACGGTAGCTCAGGCGATGCTTAACCGTCGTATACGGGAAAATAATTAGTCAAACTTCTGAAAATCAATAAATTTCTAGGTATTCTGTTACTTAGTTAAACAAATTTATTGGATCTAAAAGTGAATCACACTATTGCGACAATGAGCAGCTCCGGAATGACCGCCGGCGCAGCTATGCCGTGTTTCGTGGGAAACACTGGCGTCGCATTTTCAATGAATTCTGTTTGCAGCGAAAACGGTTTGGGCCTTTTGCTAGGTTTGTTGCGACTTACTTTGCGCAAAAGACGGCTGTTTTTGTAATCCTAGTTGGAAATTGAAATAAAAAGTGGTAGCAGAAACAGTCCGTGAAAACGGACTTTTTTATTGAGGAAAAATTATGAAGTTCACTCGACGTACGATTATTGCAGCCGCAGCAGCCGGAACATTTGCCATGATGGCCCCTGGTATGAGCACTGCTTTTGCAGCAGAAAAAACTGACATCACCATTGCTGTTGGAGGAAAGAGCCTCTACTACTACTTGCCTTTGACAATTGCCGAACAGCTTGGTTATTTCAAAGATGAAGGCCTTAATGTCAAGATCGTCGACTTCCAAGGCGGTTCCCGTGCCCTTCAGGCAGTCGTGGGAGGCAGCGCGGACGTAGTATCCGGCGCATTCGAACACACAATTTCCATGCAGGCCAAGAAACAGGCGATGACCGCTTTCGTTCTTCAAGGCCGAGCTCCTCAGTTGGCAATGGTTGTTTCTACAAAGAAAATGCCGAATTACAAACAGCTTAGCGATCTGAAGGGCAAGAAAATCGGCGTAACCGCCCCTGGCTCTTCTTCTCAGATGGTAGCCAACTATATTTTGGCTAAAGGCGGCCTCGGTCCGAAAGATGTTGCCTTTATCGGCGTAGGTTCCTCCTCCGGTGCCGTTGCTGCTTTGAGAAGCGGTCAGATTGATGCTTTGATCAATTTGGATCCGGTTATCACTCTTCTTACTCGTAACGGCGACGCAAAAGTGGTGGCAGATACACGTAAAGTTGCTGAGTCCGAAAGCTTCTTCGGAGGCACTCTTCCAGCCGGATGCTTATATGCTCCGACTTCCTTCGTAGAAAAGAATCCGAAAGCAGTTCAAGCATTGACAAATGCTATTGTCCGCGCCGACGAATGGTTGTCTAAGGCCACTCCGGAAGATGTCGCAAAGGTTGTTCCTGAATCTTACTTGATGGGCAACAGGGATGTATATTTGGCAGGCTTCGAAGGCAACCGCGAAGCACTCTCTCCGGACGGTAAATTCCCGGAAGGCTGTGCAAATATCTCCTTGAACGCATTGAAGACTGTTAATGACAAAATTGATCCGGCCAAGATTGATTTAAGCAAGGTATATACCAATAAATTTGTTGAAGAAGCTTTGAAAAAATACCCTGCAAAATAATTAAGATATTGGGATCGCACCTGCGATCCCAAGAGTCCTATTAAATTAATCTAAAAGAAAATGAATCATCCTGCTTTGGAATTTACAGAGGTAACGTGCAGTTTTGTTACACCTGACGGGAATCATTACACCGCCGTCAGAGACGTTAATTTAACGATTGGTGACGGTGAGTTCGTTAGCGTAGTCGGGCCGACCGGCTGCGGTAAATCCACTTTATTGAATATGTCCGCTGGACTGCTCTCTCCTTCCAAGGGAACCGTTAAAGTTTTCGGAGAAGAACTTACCGGCCTTAATAAACGTGCCGGCTACATGTTCCAGGCAGAAGCGCTCATGCCTTGGCGTACGGCAATAGCAAATGTTTCAGCGGGTTTGCAGTTTGCAGGGAAACCTCAGAACGAAGTAAAAGAAATGGCCGAGCATTGGCTGGCCAGAGTCGGTCTGAGAGGTTTCGAAGACCGTTACCCGCATGAATTGTCCGGAGGCATGAGAAAAAGAGTCGCTTTAGCACAGACTCTGATTATGGATCCGGACATTATTCTTATGGACGAACCTTTCTCAGCCTTGGATATTCAGACTCGTCAATTAATGGAAAATGAGGTTTTGGATCTCTGGGCTCAAAAGAAGAAAGCCGTCCTCTTTATTACTCATGACTTAGATGAAGCCATCTCTATTTCTGACCGAGTTGTCGTCATGTCAGCCGGTCCGGCTTCCCATCCAATCGGTGAATTCGTTATTGATATCGCCAGACCTCGCGATGTTGCCGAAGTTAGAGTAACTCCAAGATTTATTGAATTGCACAATGCTATTTGGGCTGACTTACGTGAAGAAGTTCTCAAGGGCTACGAAAATCAAAGAAACAAGGTGAAAGCATGAAGAACTCAAGCATCCTTCAGTCAAAAACAAAATTAACTGCCTGTCAGCTTCTTTTGCTTGTTGTCATTTTCTTCTTTTGGTGGTTAATGACCAAACCGGGTCTAATCCCGCCGTTTGTATTTGAAGATGATAATCAGGCTGCTTTTTTCTTCGGAGAGCCTGTACAAATCTGTCAAGTAATTTGGGATTGGTTCTTTGTTAATCTGGAAATTTATCCCAACTTGGCCGTTACGCTGACGGAAACTGTACTTGCCTTTGTATTCGGCACCGTAGCCGGTCTTATCGTCGGTTTATGGCTTGCCTTGGCTCCTACGGCCGCTGCTATCTTAGATCCGTATATCAAGGGCCTTAACTCAATGCCTCGCGTTATTTTGGCTCCTATTTTCGGTGTTTGGTTCGGCTTAGGAATCGGTTCTAAAGTTGCTCTTGGTATCACTCTTGTATTCTTCATCGTTTTCTTCAACGTTTATCAAGGCGTTCGTGAAGTTAGCCCTAATGTTCTGGCCAGCGCCAGAATGCTCGGTGCCAACAAGAGCCAACTCTTGCGCTACGTTTATCTGCCGAGTGCTACAAGCTGGGTGTTCTCCTCTCTCCACTCTTCTGTGGGTATGGCTTTCGTTGGTGCGGTAGTCGGTGAATACTTAGGTTCTGCTATGGGTGTCGGTTACTTGATTCTTCAAGCGGAAAGTACATTTGATATCAACACCGTGATGGCCGGTATCCTAGTGCTGACATTCTGTGCTTTGATTTTGGACCTGATTGTTTCTTTTGCTGAGAAATACGCCATGAAATGGCAGCCTAAGGGCGGTCAAAGCGAGAAGCTCTAGTAGCTTTTAATGCAAAAAAATCGGCTGTCAGCTTTCAGGAAGATTTCCTCGAAACTGGCAGCTGAAATTTTTTTTCGATACAAAAACAAAAGGTTTGGACGACGCCAAACCTAAGTTGTTAAGTCAAATCTGGAACTTCTACACTGTTCCTGTATTTTCGCCTTCAAGAACAGAGGGAAAATCAGAAACATCAATATGTCTCTTATCATGAGGGTAGAAGAGCTTTAATCCGGTCTGGTAAGCCAGCAACAGACTTTGGATATCTTCATCATCAAGGTCTGTATCAACAAAATCTTCTTTGCTGAAAACAAAGCGATAGCCCATTTCGGATTTTTCGAGGAAACGGACTGATTCGAAGTTAACAATCTTATGTTGAAGAATAACTAACATTTATCGTCCTTGGAAATCTTTTTAATTTTGATTGAATTCTGGCAGCAAGACCATTAAAAAGAAATTATAGCTCGAGAAATTTTTTGGCTGACTGAGGTGTTTAGAAGTCGTGAAATTTTTGATTTATTTAACTCAGATTGAGAGTTAACCCGCAATCTTTAGTCAACTATAGAGTACATTGAACTTAACACCATTTTTTAGGAGGGTTATACGAAATGATTTCTAAGACTGTTTTAGCAGCTTTGGTCGCAGGTTCTTTTGCTTTCGGATTACCTGCCGCACAGGCTCAATTCACAGGCGCCGGTGCAAACGTCACTCCTGTGGAAAAGATCCTTTCTCAAGGTAAAGATGATCAATACGTAGCCGTCGAAGGCTATATCGTTCAGAAGGTTGGCAATAAGGACTATATCTTCAAAGATAAGACCGGTGAAATCCGTGTTGAAATCAAAGACAGAGTTTTTGCAAATCAGCCGGTTTCTCCGACGACTAAAGTCTTGTTGGAAGGCGAAGTTGACAAAGACTGGACCGGCCCAATGGAAATCGATGTTAAGAAGCTTACAGTTGTGAAGTAATAACTCTTAACATAAACAAAACCGCTCTGCCGTCAGAAATCCCGTCCGGCCGAGCGGTTTTTCTTTTAGTATCAAAGATGTTTCTAATCTTTTTCTCCTGCCTGAAACGGGGTGATTTAAGAGCTTGCAGTGCGCAATGAGGCTACAGTGAAAACATCAAAAGATTATGTATATAGGAGATTTTCCGATGGTTTCAAAGAAGGTTTTAGGCGCTCTTGCAGCTAGCGTATTCGCTTTTTCTATGGGTGCTGCACAAGCTCAGTTCACAGGTGGCACTCAGCCGCAAGTTACAAGCATTGCTCAGGTTATCAACCAGGCCAGAGATAACCAGTATGTTTCTGTTCAAGGCTATTTGACTCAGAAGGTCGGCAATGAAGAATATATCCTCCGTGACAACACCGGTGAAATTCTTGTTGACATTGACCATCATGTTTTCAGAGGCCAGCAGGTAACACCGCAGACACAGGTTCTCTTGCACGGTGAGGTTGATAAGGACTTCGGTCATCAGGCTGAAATTGATGTTGACAGCCTGCAGATCGTTAGATAGTCAAATCTAGATAAGAAAAGGCGCTCTAATCCGGCGCCTTTTTTAGTGGGCAGAAAAAGTCTATTCTTCTTCTTCGACGTCAACCGGCTTCATAGCTAAATCTTTTTCAAGATGTCTGCTAACCAGTCTTACGGCAGGAATTGCGCGAAGAGCGTTAATGATCTTCTGCAGATGTTTGCCGTCTTTGATTTGTATAGTTAAAGTAACCTTCGAGACCGTAGGACTCAATTCGGTTAAGGAGAAACCGCTGATGCTGGATTGAGCCTTAGCAATCTGACCGGTAATTTTTTCGAGGGTTGCATGAGTCTCCGTAATTTCCGCATCTAGTTTGGCACTGAAAGTTTCTTTGCACGTCGGATTCCACGACATTTCCTGCCAGTTTTCCGGGTCCACACGATATCCTCTTTGACAGTGAGAGCAATCGCTTCTATGGATGTGAACGGTATTCGTAGCTTTAATGAAGTGTCCTTGGATAGGATCCTCCGGAACGGGCGTACAGCACGGGGCAAGATTGTATTCTCTGCCGTGAAGATCGAGTACGGCGGGTTGCTTCTCAGAAGGATCTGAACGTCCTAAGGTAATGGAAGAAGTCAGCTGATGGGCTATCAGCGAGGCATCCTTTAAACCGCGGCCGACAGCTGAAAGCAGTTCATTCTTAGATTCAAAACCATTGCTCTTGCAAACACGCAGCCAATCATGATCAGTGACCTGAGCTAACGGAAGTTTTTGCTGCTTGGATGCATTAGTCAGAAGAATATTGGCCGACTTCACGCTGCCTTCCTCGGAAAGTTGTCTGAGGAACTGACGAATCTCCGCTCTTGCTCGGCCGGTTCTGACTGAGCTGAGCCACTGAGGATTCGGAGAAGGAGTTGGTCCGGTGATGATTTCAACCATTTCTCCGTTCTTCAGCTCTCTGCTTAAAAGAGCAGGTTCGCTGTTAATGCGGCACCCGATGCAAGTGTTTCCCACATCCGAGTGAATTTGGTAGGCAAAGTCAACGGCAGTGGAGCCTTTCGGGAGCTGAAGAATCTTGCCTTTAGGCGTAAAGACATAGACGTGTTCCGGAGAAATATCAACTTTGATGTTCTCCATGAATTCCAAAGAAGTGCCGCTCTGGCGCTGAATTTCCAGAAGGCTTTCAAGCCAAGATTGAGTAGACTTCTGCAGAGAAGAAGATTCGCCGCGATCTTTGTAAAGCCAATGCGCGGTAATGCCGTCTTCACAAATATGATGCATCTCTTCCGTGCGGATCTGGAATTCAACAGGAAGACCTTTGGGACCTAAAACTGTTGTGTGAAGGCTTTGATAACCGTTCGCTTTGGGAATGGCAATAAAGTCTTTGAACCGTCCCGGGACCGGCTTGTAGAGGGCGTGAATCACGCCTAACGCACGGTAGCAGTCATCTCTGGTGGGAACACAAAGCCGGAAGCTGTGAACGTCTAAAACTTCACTGAATTTGATCTTGCGCTCTTTCATCTTCGAATAGATGCGCCACAGACCTTTATTCTTGTCTTGAACGTCGCCTCGGATTTTGTTTCTGGCCAGTGCATCGCTGACTTCATGAGAAATCTGCTCTAAAGCCTGTTTTCTTCGTGCTCTGGATTTTTCTACGGCCTCTTTCAGTACTCGATGACGAATCGGGTACATAAAAGAAAAGCTGACGTCGGCAAGCTCACGATAGACGGAATAAAGTCCCAATCGGTTTGCGATCGGAACATAAATTTCCATCGTTTCTTTGGCAATTCTGAATTTTTTGTGAGGTTTGACGGCGCCTAACGTGCGCATATTGTGAATGCGGTCGGCAAGCTTAATCAAAATGACTCGCACATCGCGGGACATCGCCAGAAGCATTTTGTGAAAGCTCTCTGCCTGGGCTTCCTCATTCGAAGAAAACTTAAGTTTGTCAAGTTTGGAGACACCGTCAACGAGTTCAGCTACTTTAATACCGAACTTTTCGCTCATCTCAATTTTGCTGATCGCTGTGTCTTCTAACACGTCATGCATCAGTCCGGCCTCAATAACTTGAGCATCCATATGCCAGGAAGCAAGAATTTCCGCAACGGCGATAGGGTGAGTGATGTAGGGAGCTCCGGAATTTCTAAACTGACCGAGGTGCGCTTGGTCAGCGTAGCGGAAAGCTTCACGGATTTTGTTGACGTCGGAACTCGACAAATAAAGTCTGCAACGCTCGGCCAATGCATTAGCCGAGGCTACAGGATTAACTTTTTCAGCAGGGATGGCTTCCGCGGGGGGAGCCGGCTGAGGCTCAGGTTTCTTCGGTGTATCCAGACCAACGGCTCTTTTTATTGCGTCAGCCGTCTTTTTTGCGAAACTAAAGGTGTTGTCTTGAACCGAAGAAGCAGAGACGCTCATGAATTATCCCCTTGGCTGAATTTTTGATGTTTAGTTTTATTGTCTTACTTTATCTTATTGAGCATCTCTAAACCGGTTACGCCCTCAGCAATTTCTCTTAGAGCGGCAACACTGGCTTTATCCTTGCATTCAATCTTAGGAGCATGGCCTTGAGACAACTGACGTGCTCTGCATGCTGCTACCAAAACCATTTGGAAACGGTTAGGGATCTTTTTTAAACAATCTTCAACGGTGATACGTGCCATTTAATCAATAGTCCAATAAAAATTAGCTTGGGATACCAAGCTGAATGAAAACATCAGTCCGGCAAGCATACTGCTTCTTAAAGCGAAGTCTGCTTCCGATAACGACAGAACGGAACTCATCAAGAGCCGTTTCAAAAACTTCATTAATTATAACGAACTGGAAGTCCTTAGCATGCACCATTTCAGCACCTGCACCCAACAGTCTGCGGGTAATAGTGTCTTCGGAGTCCTGTCCGCGCTTATGGAGCCTTTCCTCCAACGACTTGATGGAAGGAGGAAGGATAAAAATTGTTACCGCTTCAGGGAAGATATCCCTAACCTGGAAGGCGCCTTGCCAGTCGATTTCAAGAAGAACGTCGGTTCCTTCCTTCATTTTGTCTTCAATCCACTTTTTGCTGGTGCCGTAGTAGTTTCCGTGAACCAATGCGGATTCAAGGAATTCTCCTTTTTCTTTAGCTTCTAGAAATTTTTCAACGGTTGTGAAGTTGTATTCGCGGCCGTCGACTTCACCCGGACGCGGAGCGCGGGTCGTTGTAGAAATGGAAAGTTCAATGCCTTTAACTTTTTCTAAAAGTGCATTGACTAAAGAGGACTTTCCGGCTCCGCTCGGTGCGGATACCAGAAAAAGGGAGCCCTTCATATCAGCTGGAAACATATCTTTCCTCAATTAAATAAATTAATCCTGCAGCGTTAAGAGCAATTCTTTCAGCTTTAAGGTATCGGCTACGAAAGCACAAATTCCTTCGTTAAGCTTTTCAGTTGCCATTTTGTCTGCGCACATTGTAAAGAGGAAATTAGCATGGCTGATTTCTTCGCATTTCAATGAAGGGACTGCTTCTTTGAAGATTCTCTGTTCGACCGGAGCAGAACAATTTTCCAACTCTGAAATTAAAGCAGGAGAAATGGTCAGTAAATCGCAGCCGGCAAGAGCAAGAATCTGTTCCTTATTTCTAAAGCTTGCTCCCATAATTTCTGTCTTAGACCCAACACCCTTGAGTCTTTCAAAAATTAATTTGACGCTCTTAACTCCGGGATCTTGTTCACCTTTGTTGGCTTCTTCATCCCAGTCAGCTCCGGCATTCTTTTTATGCCAGTCATATATGCGGCCGACAAAAGGTGAAATTAGAGTGGCTCCTGCTTGGGAAGCTATTTCTGCTTGCACGACGGAAAAAATTAACGTCAAGTTGCAGTGGATGTCTTCAGCCTGCAAAATCTTTGCTGCCTGCACTCCCTCCCAAGTAGCGGCGATCTTGATTAGCACTCTGTCAGGATCGACTCCGGCTTCTTTGTAAAGCGAAATCAGCTTTCTGGCTTTTTCAACAGTTTTGTCAGTATCGAAAGACAGGCGAGCATCGACTTCGGTCGAGACTCTTCCGCGGACGTATTTCAGAATTTCAGTTCCGAAGTTGACGAGAACTCGATCTGCAGCATCTTCAATATCTTTGCCTTCTTGAACAGCTCGAAGAAGTAATTTTTTATAAGCCGGGTTTTTCGCTGCTTTAAGAATAAGAGAAGGATTAGTAGTCGCATCCTGCGGTTGAATTTTGGCAATGGAGTCAATATCACCGGTGTCGGCAACAATAGTCGTGTACTGAGATAAAGCTTGTAACTGATTCATGATTATTTTGTCTTTTATCAAGATAGAAACTAATCTTTTAATTCTAAAACTTAGAGAAACTCTTTCAGTATGTCAGCAACAAAATTGGGTCTCTTACCGCCTCTCCCCGCTGGGAAAACGCGGAGTGATTAACCTGCAAAGGTCTCGGGAAAATTCTTAGTCGAGAAAAAGGGTTAGGAGGGACCCATTGATATAATCGAAAGGTTTATAAGGCATCCCTATGCCCTATGAACTTTAACAAAATATTTTTATCCTGCGACCGGGACCGAAACGGCGTCTCGGTGGCATTACGGAGTCATGGTGAATAACAAATTAATTAATGACACCCGACCTGAAGCTGCCTTAGTGCTTGCGGACGGAGCTGTTTTTAAAGGAAGGTCTATCGGTGTTCCTGGTATGACGATTGGCGAAGTCGTTTTCAACACTGCAATGACCGGTTATCAAGAAATTCTCACGGATCCTTCTTACAAGGGTCAGCTCGTTACCCTCACTTATCCGCATATCGGCAATGTCGGCGTCAATCAGGACGATGCTGAATCCCGAACCATCTTTGCAAGCGGTTTGATTATCCGTGACGAATCTTCTGTAGTTTCTAATTGGAGAAGTCAGAGAAGTCTCGGAGAGTATTTGAAACAGCATGGAATTGTTTCTATTGCCGATGTTGATACCCGACGTTTAACCCGTATTCTTCGTACTAAAGGGGCTCAACCCGGCTGCATTGTCGCAGCCTCAGAAGGAAAGCTCACGGACGAAGAGCTTGACGCAGCCCGCAAAGCTGCTGCCGATGCCCCTGTGATGAACGGCCAGGATTTGGCCAAAGTGGTGACAAGTGATTACCGATATCAATGGTCCGAGGGCACTTGGCAAATTGATAATGGCTGGGGACGCCCGGGCATGAGACACTTAGATGCCTATCCTTACCGAGTTGTTGCTTGGGATTTCGGCATTAAAGAAAATATTCTTCGTTTGTTGGCAGATCGCGGCATCAAGGTCACCGTTGTGCCGGCTCAAACAACCTTCGAAGAAGCAATGGCATTGAATCCGGACGGTATCTTCTTATCTAACGGTCCCGGAGACCCGGCACCTTGCGACTACGCTATTGAAGTAGCGAAAAAAGCTATCGAAGCAAAACTTCCTTTATTCGGTATTTGCTTAGGTCATCAGATTCTTGGTCTGGCCTGCGGCGGAGACACTCGGAAGATGAAATTCGGTCATCACGGCGCAAACCATCCTGTCGTTGATGTTAAAACCAATAAGGTATATATCACCAGCCAGAACCACGGTTTCATGGTCGATGAAAAAACGCTTCCGGCAAATGCCAAAGTTACCCATAAATCTTTGTTTGACGGTTCCTTGCAAGGTTTTGAACTGACAGATGCTCCCGTCTTCTGCTTCCAGGGACACCCTGAAGCCAGTCCCGGACCTCATGACATTCAAGATCTCTTTGATCGCTTCTTAGACCTTATTAAGCAGGCAAAAAATTAAGATGACAAGCCAGTTAGATACAGTCAAAACAGCGTTAGCTGAGGCAAAAGAGGCACTTGATAATCTCGTTGCAAATGAAAGTGTTCAGCAGGAGATTGTGAGAGCAGCTCAGGTAATGATTGAATCGCTCAAACACGGAGGAAAGATTCTCTCTTGCGGCAATGGAGGTTCTCTATGTGATTCCATGCACTTTGCTGAAGAACTTTCCGGTCGATTCCGCTTAGATCGCGACCCTATCGGAGCGGTATCTATGAGCGACCCTTCGCATATGTCTTGTGTTGGTAACGACTACGGTTACGAAGAAGTCTTCTCTCGCTACTTGAGAGCTGTCGGTAGAAAAGGTGATGTTCTTCTCGCCATCACTACCAGCGGTACAAGTAAAAACGTGGTAAGAGCCGCCGAAGAAGCCCGTAAGCTCGGAATCAAGGTCGTTGCTTTAACAGGAAAGCCTGACAGTCAGATTTGCAGATTGGCTGATGTCGCTGTCGTAACTCCCGGCGGACGATTCGCCGACAGAGTTCAGGAACTGCATATTAAGGTCATTCACATTCTTATCGAATTAATCGAAGGCGGATTAGCCTCAGCAAAGAATTAAGGAATAGAAAATTATGCCAAAGCGCACAGACATTAAGTCTATTCTTATCATCGGTGCCGGTCCTATCGTGATCGGCCAAGCCTGTGAGTTCGACTATTCAGGTGCTCAGGCTTGTAAAGCTTTAAGAGAAGAGGGCTATCGAGTTATTTTGGTCAACAGCAACCCGGCGACCATTATGACTGACCCTCAGACAGCTGATGCAACATATATCGAACCGATTACTCCGGCTGTCTTAGAGAAAATTATTGAAAAAGAAAGACCGGATGCCATTCTTCCGACCATGGGCGGCCAGACAGCCTTGAACTGCGCCATGGAACTTTCTAAATCCGGTGTTTTGGAAAAATACGGCATCGAACTTATTGGTGCTTCTCCGGCCGCTATTGAAAAGGCCGAAGATCGTTTGAAATTTAAAGAAGCGATGGATAAGCTCGGTCTCGGAAGCGCCCGCTCCGGAATCGCTTACTCCTTGGACGAAGCTCTTAAGGTTCAATCCAAGATCGGATTCCCTGCCATTATCCGTCCGAGTTTTACACTCGGAGGCTCCGGCGGCGGAATTGCTTACAACATGGAAGAGTTCGTGCAGATTTGCACACGCGGGTTGGAATTGTCTCCGACTCACGAACTTTTGATTGAAGAGTCTCTTCTCGGTTGGAAAGAGTATGAGATGGAAGTCGTCCGCGATTCTAAGGATAACTGCATCATCGTTTGTTCCATTGAAAACTTAGATCCGATGGGCATTCATACCGGTGACTCTATTACCGTTGCCCCGGCCCAAACGCTGACTGATAAGGAATATCAGATCATGCGTGACGCCTCTATCGCCATCCTTCGGGAAATCGGTGTAGACACCGGAGGATCTAACGTTCAGTTCGCAGTCAATCCCAAAGACGGCCGCTTGGTTGTCATCGAAATGAATCCTCGTGTTTCCCGCTCTTCCGCTTTAGCATCTAAAGCAACCGGGTTCCCGATTGCTAAGATCGCAGCGAAATTAGCCGTCGGTTATACCTTGGATGAACTGAAAAACGATATCACCGGCGGCTTAACTCCGGCATCTTTCGAGCCGACTATTGACTATGTCGTCGTCAAAGCTCCTCGTTTTGCTTTTGAAAAATTCCCGAAAGCAGATAAGCGCTTGACTACGCAAATGAAGTCCGTCGGTGAAGTCATGGCCATCGGCCGTACTTTCCAAGAATCTCTCCAAAAAGCATTGAGAGGCTTGGAAACAGGTAAAGACGGGCTTAATGAGATTTCAACCGACAGAACAACCATCCATCACGAAATCAGCGAACCCGGACCTGAAAGATTATGGTATTTGGCAGATGCTTTCCGTCTCGGCTACAGCGTCACCGATGCCTACCACGCGACAAAGATCGACCCGTGGTTCCTCGCTCAGATTAAAGAATTGGTAGATATCGAAGGAAGAATCAAAGAAACTTCTTTGGATCAGATTACCAAAGACGAAATGTACTTCTTGAAGAGAAAAGGATTCTCTGACAGAAGACTGGCTAAGCTTCTTAATGTTAAAGAAGACGATGTCAGAAACTATCGTCATTCTTTGGGCATTCGTCCGGTATACAAGCGTGTTGATACTTGTGCCGGAGAATTCCCGACGGATACCGCTTACATGTACTCCACTTACGAGGAAGAAAATGAAGCGAATCCGACAAACCGCCGCAAGATCATGGTGCTCGGAGGCGGTCCTAACCGCATCGGACAAGGTATCGAATTCGATTACTGCTGCGTTCACGCTGCAATGGCTCTCCGCGAAGACGGCTATGAGACCATTATGGTCAACTGCAATCCGGAAACAGTCTCCACTGACTACGATACCAGCGACAGACTCTATTTCGAACCTGTCACTCTCGAAGATGTGCTGGAGATTATCAATATCGAAAAACCTGAAGGAGTTATCGTTCAGTACGGCGGACAAACTCCGCTGAAATTGGCTCGTGCTCTGGAAGCTAACGGCGTCAAGATTATCGGAACAACACCCGACTCCATCGATATTGCTGAAGACCGAGAGAGGTTCCAGCATCTTCTCCAGCAATTGGGACTCCGTCAGCCGCCTAACAGAACGGCTAGAACCGAAGATGAGGCTATCAGAATGGCTGAAGAAATCGGCTATCCCCTCGTCGTTCGTCCAAGTTACGTTCTCGGCGGCCGAGCCATGGACATCGTTCACGAAAGAAGCTCGCTTGAACGTTACATGAGAGAAGCTATTAAGGTTACTTTTGATTCTCCGGTGCTTCTCGACAGATTCCTGGATGACGCAGTCGAAATGGATATTGATGCGGTCTCCGACGGCAATGAAGTAAGAATCGGCGGCGTAATGCAGCATATCGAACAGGCAGGCGTTCACTCCGGTGACTCCGCTTGCTCAATTCCTCCGTATTCTTTAGATCCGAAGATTGTGGAAGAAGTTAAGCGCCAGACGCGCGTTATGGCCAAAGCACTGAATGTGGTTGGATTGATGAATGTTCAATTTGCCATTCAGAATGCCTTTACCGACCATCCGGAAATTTATGTTCTTGAGGTCAATCCGAGAGCTTCCAGAACCGTTCCCTTTGTTTCTAAATCTACCGGCCAGCAGCTAGCCAAAATTGCAGCCCGTTGCATGGTCGGTCAGACATTAGAAGAACAGGGCAAGCCGGTTGAAGTCGAACTGGACCACTACAGCGTTAAAGAGGCCGTATTCCCGTTTGCCAAGTTCTTGGGCGTTGATCCGGTTCTTGGGCCGGAAATGAGGTCTACCGGTGAGGTAATGGGTGTTGGTCAGTCTTTCGGACAGGCTTTGTTTAAGAGCCAGTTAGGAGCTGACTCTGCCATCCCTCGTTCCGGAACGGTGTTTATTTCCGTTAAGGATTCGGACAAACCTCGTTTGCCGGAATTGGCCAGACAATTTACCGAAGCCGGATATAAGCTTGTTGCTACAAGAGGAACGGCTAAAGTAATTCAGGATTCCGGTTATAAGTGCGAAATCGTGAATAAGGTTTCCGAAGGCCGTCCGAACGTTGTGGACGAATTGAAGAACGGCACAATTCAAATGGTTATTGCCGTCGCCGCTGAAAATACCACTGAAATTGCGGATGCTTCCGCAATCCGTATTGCGAGCCTATCGAACCATGTGACTTTCTACACCGCCATGGCTAACGCATTAGCTGTAGTAGAAGGTATTCGCCATATGCACGAGCAGGATGTTTACTCCTTGCAGGAATTGCATAAGGACAGACTTTAATTTTTGTTAATCGAGGACGCTCTTGCGTCCTCAAAAGAGGATATACCCATGCCATCAAGTTTAAAGAACCGCAGCTTATTGAGCCTGGTAAACCACACACCGGCTGAAATTGATTATCTTATTGAATTGGCAGCTGATTTAAAGCGTGCAAAAAGAGCAGGGACTGAAGTCAGACAGTTAACCGGCAAGAGCATCGCTTTGATTTTTGAAAAAACATCCACTCGTACAAGAAGCGCTTTTGAGGTTGCTGCCTACGATCAAGGCGCCCACACAACCTTCTTTGACCCGTCCGTCTCTCAGATCGGCCATAAAGAAAGTATTAAAGATTCCGCCCGTGTTCTCGGTTCTATGTATGACGCCATCGAATACAGAGGCTTTTCTCAGGAAGTTGTTGAAGAATTAGCTGAGTACTCAGGCGTTCCTGTCTTTAACGGTTTGACCGATGAATGGCATCCGACTCAGATGCTCTGCGATCTGTTGACAATGAAAGAAACTTGCCAGAAACCATGGAAGAAGATTAGCTTCGCTTATCTTGGCGATGCCAGATTTAACACCGGCAATTCTTTGCTGATGATCGGAGCGAAGATGGGGATGGATGTAAGAATCGGTGCTCCTAAGGAATATTGGCCGAACGAAGAACTCTTGGCTTTGTGCCAGAGCTTTGCGGAAGCATCCGGCGCCAGAATTCTTTTGACTGAAGATCCTGTCGAAGCCGTCCGCGGTGTTGATTTCATTCACACTGATATTTGGGTTTCGATGGGCGAACCGAAAGAAGTTTGGGACGAAAGAATTAAAGCTCTTCTTCCATACCAAGTTAACCGCCAATTGATGGAAGCTTCCGGCAATCCGGATGTTAAATTCATGCATTGCCTGCCGGCTTATCACAACACTGAAACAAAGGTTGGCAAATCCGTTATCGAAGCTTATCCGGAACTCAAGGACGGGATCGAAGTCACGGAAGAAGTATTTGAGTCTCCTGCTTCTATTGTGTTCCAGCAAGCTGGCAACAGACTTCCGACAATTAAAGCTGTGCTCGTTTCTTCTTTAGCATAGTTAACAATTTTTAACGGCTTCTCCTTTTTGGGGAAGCCGGTTTCATTTTCTCAGGCTCAACTCTCCAAAGAATGGTTTAATATTGGGCTATCGAAAATATAAGAACTGGGCGATTGACGCCCAAATTTTTTGGAAAACGAAAATGCCTATACCAATTACCGTAAGAGGAGCTCAGTTGTTGAAGGCAGAACTCAACAGACTGAAGACCCAGGATCGTCCCGCTGTTGTCCAGGCGATTGCGGAGGCCCGTGAGAAGGGCGACCTCTCTGAAAATGCTGAGTACGATGCAGCTAGAGAGTCTCAGGCTTTTATTGAAGGAAGAATTGCTGAGTTAGAGAGCAAAATCTCTCAGTTTCAGATTATTGATCCGGCAGCTTTGGAAGGTACGGAAAAAGTCGTATTCAGTGCTACCGTTACCATTGAAGACGTTGAAACCGGTATCCAACAGCGTTTCCAAATCGTCGGTAATGATGAAAGTGATACAAAGAACAATCGCATCTCTATTGCCAGTCCGATTGCACGCGCAATGATCGGCAAGACAATCGGCGATGTAGCTGAGGTTCAAGCTCCGGGCGGAGTCAGCGAATACGAAATCATTGACATCGAATATATCTAGACAATTGAGATTTCACGCAAATGAAAACGGCATTCACTCGAATGCCGTTTCGTTTAGGTTAAAGAAATTACTTAGAGAAGCCTTTTCTGGCTAGCCGTTTTCCAAGAGGAGTCCCTTTTTCGCCGACGGCTTTAACCTGTCCTTTCGGAGTTTTGCCTTTCTTTACCGTGGAGGCCCAGGGCAGACTCTTTGCTTTGCCTTTCTTTTCAGCCTGAATGATTTCAGTCAAACGTTTTCTTTGGTTTCTGGCCTTAGCGCCGGTTTTTCTTTCTTTTTTCTCTGCTGGGGCTTTTTCGGCCGGCGCTTCTTTTTTGTCTTTATCCGGGTTCGGACGATAAAGAACAAAAAGTTTGCCGATCAATTGGACTTTTGCAGCGCCTAATTCTTCTGCTAATGTTTCGTAGATTTCTACACGTTCTTCGCGATCATCGCTGGGTACACGAACCTTGATCAGTTCATGAGCATCGAGGGCACGGCTAACTTCTTTTTTTACTGCTTCTGTCAGGCCGGAGGCACCGAGTAAAACTACAGGGTCTAAATGGTGAGCAGCCGCCCGAAGTGTGATACGCTCATCGCGAGGTAACTTTAATTGTGCCATGATAGTCACATCTCCTATGAATTTTTTTAGAGTGTAAACCGATGCCTGTCTCAGAAAAAAAACTTCGTTCTAATCCTGCCTGGATTAAACGTCATATCAATGATCCTTTTGTAAAGCAGTCAGTAAAAGACGGTTATCGGGCACGCTCTGTCTATAAATTAATTGAACTTAATGATAAAGATAAAATCATTAAAAAAGGAATGACGGTTGTCGATTTGGGAGCCGCTCCGGGGTCTTGGAGTCAAGTTGTCAAAGAAAAACTCATGGGTCCTGACGGAAAAATTCAAGGACGCGCCATCGCTTTGGATATTCTGCCGATGGACCCAATCGAAGGAGTGAACTTTATTCAGGGAGACTTCCGTGAACAGGAAGTTGCAGATCAGCTTACCGAACTTCTTCAAGGAGAAAAAGTTGATGTTGTACTTTCTGACATGGCCCCGAATCTTTCCGGCGTGGCAGCTGCAGACGCCGCACGTTGTTTGCTTCTGAACGAATTGGCACTCGATTTTGCCAAAGAAAATCTTAAGAAAAACGGAACATTTGTCTGTAAAGTATTCCAAGGAAGCGGATACTCTCAATTCGTAGAACAATGCAAGAAGTTGTTTAAGAAGGTTGCTTCTCGTAAGCCGGAAGCGTCCAGAACTTCTTCTGCGGAAGTTTATATCGTTGCGCGGGACTTAAAGTAACTAGACCTTAGCAGCCTGACGGCCGGCATTGACGCCGGCTTTTTGCTTATCGCTGAGTCGTTTACCTTGTCGGATCGATTTTGCTAAACTCCTTTTCCTAAGAAAAAGCTACTCTTTTCTTCATTCTCCATCTTCATTGGATTTTTGTTTTATGAGCCAAGATTTCGTTCATCTGCGCATGCATTCGGAGTATTCCTTTCGCGACAGTACCATTCGCCTGAAACAGGTGGTACATAAAGCGACGGCCGCAGGAATGAAAGCTTTAGCATGTACGGATGCAGGATCAATTTTCGGCGGCGTTACCTTTTATAAGGCTTGTCTGGGGCAAGGTTTAAAACCAATTATCGGTGTAGATGCATGGATAAGGAACCCATCGGACGCTCATCATCCGTCCAAACTTCTTTTGCTTTGTGCAAATGCACACGGTTATCACACCCTTTGTGACTTGCTGACAAAAGCTTGGTTAGAAAATCAGGTTGATGAAAAAGGGCTGATTGAAGAAGAATGGCTGACGGAAGAAAACTGCGAAGGGCTTATTGCTATTTCCGGATTTCATGAAGGCGCAATCGGACGTTCTTTACTGAACAATAAAAATTTCTCGGCAGAAGAAGAAGCGGAAAAACTTCACTCTATTTTCAAAGACCGGCTTTATCTTGAACTTCAAAGAGCAGGGCGCAAGTTTGATGAGGAGTTAGTCACCGAGACGATTAAACTGGCAAATAAGCTAAAGCTTCCCGTGGTCGCCACGCATCCTATTCAGTTCCAAGAAGCAGACGGATATCTTGATCACGAGATCCGCTGTTGCATTGCTCAGGGGACAACGCTGGCTAATCCTAATCGAGTAAAAGAATATACGGAAGAACAGTATTTCAAGACCAAAGAAGAAATGCTGGAGCTCTTTAAAGACATCCCCAGTGCGATTGAAAATACCGTTGAAATAGCCAAACGCTGCAATTTCATGATGAAACTCGGTAAGCCTCAGCTTCCGTTGTTCGAAACGCCTGACGGGATTTCTTTAGACGACTATATGGCGCAGCTTTCCAGAGAAGGCCTGGAAATGCGCTTGAAGATTCTCTATCCGGATGAGGCTAAGAGAGACGCTGAAAGACCAAGATATGTTGAGCGCTTAGAAAGAGAAATCGGCGTTATTCAAAAGATGGGTTTTTCCGGTTACTTCCTTATCGTTCAGGACTTCATCCGTTGGGCTAAAAGTCACGGCTGTCCGGTCGGTCCGGGCCGCGGATCAGGAGCCGGCTCTCTGGTTGCTTTTTGCTTGGAAATTACGGACTTGGATCCTCTCGAATTCAGTTTGCTGTTTGAGCGATTCTTGAATCCTGAACGCGTCTCCATGCCTGACTTTGACGTGGACTTTTGCCAGAATAACCGTGGCCGAGTAATTGAATATGTCAAACAGAAATACGGTTCTGATGCGGTAAGCCAGATTGCGACATTCGGTACCATGGCAGCAAAGGGCGTTATCAAGGATGTCGGCCGTGTTCTTGACTTTCCCTATAACCAATGCGACTTGCTGACACGTCATATTCCTTCTAATCCCGGACAGCAAGTTTCTTTGGAACAGGCCATTGAAAGTGAACCCGAATTCAAAGCCATTATCAGCAACTCTCCCGAGCTAAAACCTTTAGTGGCTTCTGCTATTAAGCTCGAAGGCTTGTGCCGAAATATCGGTATTCATGCCGGTGGCGTGCTGATTGCTCCGGGAAAACTCACCGACTTTTGTCCTCTTTATGCCGCTGATATGCTTCCGGAAAACGTCATCAGTATGTATGACAAAAAGGGAGTGGAAGAAGTCGGTCTGGTTAAGTTTGACTTCCTTGGTTTAACCACTCTTACCATCGTGGCAAGAGCATTGGATTACATCGAAAAAAATACGGGCAAACGTCCTGATATCGAACATTTGCAGCCAACGGATAAGAAGGTTTACGACAAAATCTTTAAACCTGCGGATACCGCGATGGTATTCCAGTTTGAATCACCGGGCATGCGCGACATTATGGTCCGTTCCGTTCCGACTAAGCTTTCTGACCTTATCGCTCTGAATGCTCTTTATCGCCCGGGTCCGATGGCTTTGGCAGATGACT
Source organism: Turicimonas sp. TL08 (assembly GCF_054660695.1). Taxonomy (NCBI): domain Bacteria; kingdom Pseudomonadati; phylum Pseudomonadota; class Betaproteobacteria; order Burkholderiales; family Sutterellaceae; genus Turicimonas; species Turicimonas sp. TL08. The sequence continues at coordinate 68,663 of NZ_BAAGDP010000012.1, read as the reverse complement.
TTATTGAGCTCAGAAAAGGCGGCGAGAAGAAGCCGGAGTATGCAGATGATCGACTGATTCCTGTTTTGGAAGAAACGGTCGGAATCATGATTTATCAGGAACAGGTGATGCAGGTCGCGCAGATTATCGCCGGCTATTCACTTGGCGGTGCTGATATTCTTCGCCGTGCCATGGGTAAGAAAGACGCTGCGGAAATGGAACGGCAGTCTAAGATTTTCTTGGAAGGAGCTGTCAAGAACGGGGTAAAAGAAGAGGTAGCCGAAGAGCTCTTCAATAAGATGAGGAAGTTCGCGGAATACGGTTTCAACAAGTCTCACGCTGCTGCTTACTCTTACGTGGCTTACCAAACCGCGTGGCTTAAATGCTATTACCCGGCAGAATTTATTGCCGCTAACCTTTGTGAAGTCATGTTGAACTCCACGAAGTTATTTGATTACATAGCAGATGCCCAACGTCATGGCATAAAGGTTCTGCCGGTCGATATTAACGCAAGCGAGTTTTACTTTACCGCTCCTGATTCCAAGACTATTCGTTTTGGAATGGGCGCATTGAAAGGCATGGGAGAGGGTCCGGCCAATGCGATTGTGGAAGAGAGAACCAAGAACGGTCCTTTCAAAGACATGGAAGATCTGGTCAGCCGATTGGGAACTAAAGTTATGTCTCGAAAGGTTTTGGAAGTTCTGAGTACGATTGGAGCGTTCGATTCAATCGATCCGAACCGCAGAATGTGGCTGGAAAACGTTCCGCAGATTTATCGGTCGGCTCAAGAAAATGAAGAAAATGCCGATCAGATGGGTTTGTTCGGGGAAGAAAGCTCTGAGATGAGCACCGAGTTGGTTCAGTACAAGCCCTGGGACACGCTCGAGAGAATGAAGAAAGAAAAGAGCATCATCGGTTTCTTCTTTACCGGCTCTCCGATGGATGCTTGCCGGGAAGAAATCAAAGACCATTTCGGCGGTCTGACCATTAAAGAATGTCCTCTGGATACTCAAACCAAGTTCAGTAACTTTAAAGGCTTCGGAGTAGTTTCCAGCATCAATTTCGGTGTCAGTAAAACCGGCAACCACTTCTGTAAATTAAATATCGATGACGGATTGCATCGTTACGAAATGAGAACTTCGCAGGAACTCTATGAGTTCTGCAAGAAAGAGGTTTCAGTCGATGAAGTGTATATGGTCGAAGGAACGGTCGTCTACAACGATCAATCTAATGTTTTCTCTTGGAATCTGAAATCCATGCGTCCGATTAGTGAAATCAGAGCATCTCACGGAGCGAAGCTGCAGCTGGTTCTAGATAAAAAGGGAAAAATGAGCGAGTTAAAAGCACTGATTGAAGAACTTTCCGTTCATCCGTCTTCTTTGAGAACTACTCCGATTGAAATTAAAGTAAGAGAAGGTGACACAGAAGTCTGCATCCCGTTGCCGGCCAACTTCTCTGCGCTATTATCAGGAGCGAACCTTTCAAAAGTTGAAAACTCGGATTTGATAAAACAGGCGAAGATTAACTATAAGTAGTTTGCAAAAATTCATCTCCTAATTCGAGGCTGGATCTTGAAAAAGCCTCGGACAACCACAACATAATTACAAGTGGGATATTTCTTGCTTTGTGTTGATAGATAGAATTTTTCGATAATGTTATTGTCATAATCTTTTGTTAGTTTTTGATGTAACGATTGAATATCTTCATTAAATCGAAGCAAGCAAGCTTCATTGTTTGAGGTGAAACTTTGAATAATAAAAATTTATTTGCGAAGGCAGCTATCTGGATTGTCATCGCTTTTGTGTTGTTTACCGTCTTCAAGCAGTTTGACGGCGCAAAACGCCTTGCGTCCTCTGAGCAGACTACAAGCTACACCCAATTTATGGATGAAGCTAAAGACGGCAAGATTAAACGTGTCGACGTCCAAGGAAGAACTCTTACAGTAACCCCCGTGGAGGGAGCCTCTTATAAGATTACGGCTCCGGGAGATCTCTGGATGGTCGAAGATCTCAGGAAGGCAGGAGTCCAGGTTTACGGACAGCCGGATGAGGAACAGAGCTTCTTAGCGACTCTCTTTATTTCTTGGTTCCCAATGCTTCTCTTGATCGGCGTGTGGATTTTCTTCATGCGTCAGATGCAAGGCGGCGGAAAAGGCGGTGCCTTCAGCTTTGGTAAGTCCAAGGCTCGAATGCTCGACAGCACCAACAATAATATTACCTTTGCTGATGTCGCCGGCTGCGATGAGGCAAAAGAGGAGGTTACGGAGCTTGTAGACTTCCTAAAAGACCCGACCAAGTATCAAAGGCTCGGTGGAAGAATTCCCCGCGGTGTTCTTTTGGTTGGCTCTCCCGGTACAGGTAAAACGTTATTGGCAAAAGCTATCGCCGGTGAAGCAAAGGTTCCGTTCTTTACGATTTCCGGCTCTGATTTCGTGGAAATGTTCGTCGGTGTGGGTGCCGCTCGTGTCCGCGATATGTTTGAAAATGCCAAGAAGAATTCTCCCTGCATCATCTTCATTGATGAAATTGATGCGGTCGGCCGTCAGAGAGGTGCCGGTTTAGGCGGCGGCAACGATGAAAGAGAACAGACACTTAACCAGATGCTTGTGGAAATGGACGGCTTCGATACCGGTTCGGGTGTTATCGTCATTGCTGCAACCAACCGTCCTGACGTTTTGGATCCGGCTTTATTGCGTCCGGGCCGTTTCGACAGACAAGTTGTAGTTCCGCTTCCTGATATCCGTGGCCGTGAGCAGATTTTGAAAGTTCACATGAGAAAAATTCCTGTCGGTGCTGATGTGGACGAAGAAATTCTTGCCCGTGGAACCCCCGGGTTCTCCGGCGCTGACTTGGCTAACCTTGTTAACGAAGCTGCCTTGTTCGCCGCACGCAGAAACGGTAAAGTCGTTGCCATGGAAGACTTCGAACGCGCCAAAGATAAAATCATGATGGGTGCCGAAAGAAAAGGCATGGCCATGAACGAGGAAGAGCGCAAAAATACGGCTTACCATGAAAGCGGACACGCTTTGGTTGCCCGTTTAATGCCGAAGAGCGACCCTGTTCATAAAGTTACGATTATTCCGCGCGGAAGAGCTCTTGGTTTGACCATGCAGCTTCCGGCAGAAGACCATTACTCTTACGATAAGCAGTATTTGCTTACTCGTATTGCCATTCTTTTCGGCGGCCGTATTGCTGAAGAGGTCTTTATGCATCAAATGACTACAGGTGCCTCTAATGACTTCGAAAGAGCGACTCAGATGGCTCGCGATATGGTTATGAGATACGGCATGAGCGATGCTTTGGGACCAATGGTTTACGCAGAAAACGAAAACGAAGTTTTCTTGGGACGCTCCGTTACTCAGACTAAGCATGTTTCTGAAGAAACAATGCGCAAGGTTGATGCTGAAGTTCGCCGCATCATCGATGAACAGTATGCGATTGCCAGAAAGCTTATCGAAGAAAACCAAGATAAGATGCACAAAATGGCCAAAGCCCTTTTGGAATGGGAAACTATTGACGCTGCACAGATTGACGACATTATGGACGGAAGAGATCCGAGACCCCCTAAACAGCTTCACAAAAAAGCTGCTAAGAAGGATGACGATGTTATTGATGCTGAAGCAACCGAAATCAAAGAGCCCGTATCTGAAGCTTCTTCTGAGACTGTTTCTGAAACTCCTGCGGCTTCTGGAGCCGGAGAGGAGAAAAAGCCTGAGGCTTCTGATGCACCGAAGTCAGCAATTGAAGAGCTGGCTGACGATGATAAAAAAGATCAGCCGAACAAGTAAAATTGTCTTAACTTAGATTCAGGAGGCTGCTAAGGCGGCCTTCTTTTATTCGTGATGAAAGAAATGGCAGAAGAATTCCTAACTGACGAAGATGATGACGAGGAAGAAATAAAAATTCCGGAAATCAAAGGTTCGAAGAACTACATGACGCCGGCTTGCTATCATCGTTTGCTTGATGAGAGACAAAGGTTAGTTAAAGTCGAGCGACCGGAGGTTGTTCAGGTGGTTTCTTGGGCAGCTTCCAACGGAGATAGAAGTGAGAACGGAGACTACCTTTATGGCAAGAAGAGACTTCGTGAAATCGATCGAAGAATTCGGTTTTTGAATAAACGTTTGGAAAACAGCGAAGTTGTCGATCCGGCTACGCGGCCGCCGACAGATCAAGTATTTTTTGGCGCCACGGTGCTGTTTAGCGATGAAGACGGCAACGAATCAAAAATTAGAATCGTTGGAATTGACGAGGCCGATGCGACTGTGGGAGATGTGTCTTGGATTTCTCCGATTGCTCGAGTTTTCTTGAAAAAATCAGAAGGAGATACTGTTTTACTGCCTACTCCTAAAGGAGTCAAGAAACTCGATATTCTCGAGGTAACCTATGTAGGGAATCCTCCGGGAACGCCTCACCAGCTTTGATTTGAGCCAAAAACCGGCCTTTAAGATGTCGGTTTTTGAAACTGAAGAAATACGAAAATTCAATAAGTTGTAACTGTAAAAACAGTTGGACTCATCCATTTTTGTTCTAGAATTGCACGGTCTATAAAGGACCTTTATTTTTTATTTTATGGAGTGGCCGGTAAAGCCATGGAAACAGAACAATATTTATCAGACTTTGACTTTGAGCTTCCCGAAGAGCTCATTGCGCAATTCCCGCTCGCAGACCGCACGGCATCTCGACTTCTTCATGTTTCCAAAGACGGAAAGATAGAAGACTTAACTTTCAGAGATATCTTAAAGTTGCTGAGAAAAGACGATCTTCTCGTGTTTAACAACACTAAAGTTATTAAGGCTCGTCTTAACGGCAATAAAGAATCCGGAGGTGCGGTCGAAGCGATGCTCGAAAGAATCCTCGGAGAATATGAAGTTCTAACAATGCTTCGTTCAAGCAAGTCTCCGAAACCCGGCACGAAACTCTTTTTTGTCAAAGATGGAGTGGAAGGAAGGGCAGAAGCAGAGGTCACGGGCCGTCAAGGGGAATTCTTTCTCCTGAAATTTACCGAGCCTGTTCTCGATGTTTTAGAAAAATTCGGAAAGGTGCCGCTGCCTCCTTATATCACGCATGCAGCTTCTAAATCGGACGAATCCAGATACCAGACGGTCTATGCAAAAGAGCCGGGAGCGGTTGCTGCGCCTACCGCAGGACTTCACTTTACGGATGAACTGCTTAAAGACATCAAGGCTTTAGGATGTGAAGAAGTCTTTGTGACCTTACACGTAGGGGCCGGAACCTTTCAGCCCGTTCGTTCAGAAAAATTATCTGAACATAAAATGCATTCCGAGTGGTATCACATTGATCAAAAAACAGCAGATGCCATAAACAAAGCACTTAAGGAAGGAAGAAGAGTGGTTTGCGTCGGCACAACAAGTTTGCGCGCTGTTGAATCAGCTGCTGCACTTGAAGAAGACAACCAAGTCAAAGCTGGAATACACGAGACGCGCCTCTTTATTAAGCCCGGGTATAAATTCAAAGTATGCGGAGCTATGGTCACGAACTTCCACTTGCCCAAATCAACCCTCGTGATGTTGGTCAGCGCATTATCCGGAAAAGATGAAATTTTTAAAGCTTACAAGCATGCCGTAGAAGAAAAATACAGATTCTTCAGTTACGGAGACGCTTGTTTCTTGGAGAAAAAGGAAACTGTATGAGTTTGACTTTTCATTTACATAAAACTCATGGAAAAGCCCGAAGAGGCGAGATGCATTTGAACCACGGGGTGGTCCAAACTCCGGTGTTCATGCCTGTAGGCACTTACGGTACCGTCAAGGCTATGTCTCCTCTTGAATTAAATGAGATCGGCTCCCAAATTATTTTAGGTAATACCTTCCATCTGTGGCTGCGTCCCGGTCTGGAGGTCATCGAACAGCACGGTGGCCTTCATAAGTTCATGGGTTGGGAAAAGCCGATTCTTACTGACTCAGGCGGATTTCAAGTCTTTTCTCTTGGCAAATTGAGAAAAATTACCGAAGAAGGCGTTAAGTTTGCTTCTCCGATTAACGGTGAAAGACTTTTCTTAACTCCGGAAGTCTCGATGGAGATTCAAAAGGTCCTCAATTCAGATATCGCAATGATTTTTGATGAGTGTACGCCATATGAAATCGACGGCAGACCCGCAACTGAAAAAGAAGCTGCGGACTCTATGAGACTTTCTTTGAGGTGGGCCGAGCGCTCCAAGAATGCTTTCGTAAAACTTCAGAACCCTAATGCACTTTTCGGCATCGTTCAGGGCGGAATGTTTGAGAAACTCAGAGATGAATCTCTTGAAGGCCTGATGAAGATTGGTTTTGACGGTTACGCTATTGGCGGTCTTTCTGTCGGAGAACCTAAGGAAGATATGATGCGCATTCTTGACCATATGAGCGAAAGAATGCCTGCAGATAAGCCGCATTATCTGATGGGGGTCGGAACACCCGAAGATTTGGTAGAGGGCGTCAAGAGAGGAATTGACATGTTTGACTGCGTTATGCCTACACGTAACGCTCGTAACGGTTGGCTTTTCACTCGCTACGGTGATATTAAGCTAAGAAATGCCCGCTATAAGAATGATTTGAGACCTTTGGATGAAACTTGCGACTGCTATTGCTGCAGAAATTTCTCACGGGCATATTTGCATCATTTGCAGAAGGTCAATGAAATTTTGGGGGCACGTCTCAATACGATTCATAACCTTCATTTCTATCTCAATCTTATGCAGGAAATCAGAGACGCATTGGATAACGATACGTTTGACGAATGGTGCGAAAAATTCGCAGAGGATAGAAAGAGAGGAATTGAATAATTTCTAATTAACTCAACTCCTTTATAATTCCCAAGTTAATTATTAATGCACCAGTCGGTGATGGAGATTTAAATTGTTTTTTATTAGTGATGCATATGCCCAAGCAGCCGGAGCTCAGCCTGGTGGCCTTGAAAGCATGATGTCCTCTTTCGGCGTAATGCTTTTGATTTTTGTTGTTTTCTGGTTCTTGCTCATCCGTCCTCAGCAAAAGAGACAAAAAGAACATAAGAAGATGATTGATGCTTTGACCATTGGTAATGAAGTTGTTACAGCCGGCGGCATCATGGGTAAGATCGTTGAAGCCGATGAAAACTATCTTGTTCTTCAGATCGCTTCCGTCGACGACAAACCTGTGACTATCACTTTCCAGCGTTTAGCTGTTCAAGCAGTTCTTCCTAAGGGAACAGTCAAGTTCTAAAAGCTGCTCACTCAGCCCTCGAATGAGGGCTTTTGTTGTATTTATTTTTAGTGGTCTAATCCCTCCCAACCATGAATCGATATCCTATTTGGAAGTATGTTCTGATTGCGGTGATCCTTATTGTCGGTTTGGTTTACACCTTGCCGAACTTTTATGGTGAATCGCCTGCCGTTCAGGTAAGCCCAGGCAAGGCAACTGCAAAAGTAACGGAAAATACTCTCAAGACTGTTGAAGACGCGTTAAAAGCGGCTCAAATTTCTCCTAACGGTGTGTTCTTCGAACAAGGTGCTCAGCAAAACTCCATCAGAGTTAGATTTGCGCCGACTGAAGGCGAGCTTCAGCTCCGTTCCAAAGAAGTTATTGACAAAGCTCTTAACCCCGATCCAAAAGATCCAACATACATTGTTGCTCTTAACCTTGTTCCAAACACTCCGCAGTGGCTCTTAAGTATTAATGCTTTGCCGATGTACTTAGGCCTTGACCTTCGCGGCGGTGTTCACTTCCTTTTGGCTGTCGATATGGAAGCAGCCGTTTCAAAGAGAATTGAAGCTGCAGTCGGCGATGTAAGAACATTCTTAAGAGAAAAGAAGATTAGACACGCCGGTATTACACGCAGCGGAAATAACATCGAAATCCTCTTCAGAAGTGAAGCAGAACAAAGAGCTGCTTACGATGTACTGAGAGACCATGCGTCCGATATGCAGTACGAAGAACTGCCGGGAAGCGGTAATCGTTACATCATTCGAGGAACAATGTCTCAAAAGGCAATGTCTGACGTTCAGGAATATGCCTTGAAGCAGAACGTTGCTACTCTTCATAACAGAATTAATGAACTTGGCGTGGCAGAGCCTGTAATTGCTCAGCAGGGTGCAGACCGTATTGTCGTTCAGCTCCCGGGCGTTCAGGATACAGCAAAGGCTAAAGACATTCTTGGTCGTACAGCTACTTTGGAAGTGCGTATGGTCGACGATAGTCCGGAGGCAATGAACTCTCTAGCCCAAGGAACAGTTCCTTTCGGTACTGAAAAATACAAAGATCGAGAAGGCAGAGAAATTCTCGTCAAGCGTGAAGTCATCCTCACCGGTGAAAACTTAAATGACGCTCAGCCGGGATTCGACAGCCAGACTCAAGAACCGACGGTTAACTTGACCTTAGACAATAAGGGCGCAAGAAAGTTCAAAGACGTTACTCGTGAAAATGTCGGTAAGAGAATGGCTATCATCCTTTTCGAAAAAGGTAAAGGTGAGGTCGTCACCGCTCCGGTTATTCGTCAGGAAATCGGAGGCGGACGCGTCCAAATCTCCGGAAGAATGACCACTGTTGAGGCAACGGATACTGCTTTGTTGTTAAGAGCCGGTTCTTTGGCTGCTCCGATGGAAATCATTGAAGAAAGACTGGTTGGTCCGAGCCTTGGTGAAGAAAATATTAAAGCTGGCTTTAAATCTACTTTATGGGGTTTCATCGCCGTTTCCGTCTTCATGATTATTTACTACCATTTGTTTGGTGTAATTTCCGCAATAGCTTTGACCTGCAACTTATTCTTGCTGGTTGCCATCTTGTCTATGCTCCAAGCAACTCTAACGTTGCCGGGTATTGCCGCTATGGCCTTGACCCTTGGTATGGCTGTTGACGCTAACGTGCTTATTAACGAACGTATTCGCGAAGAACTGAGAGTGGGACGTACACCTCAACAGGCAATCTCCGAAGGTTACGGAATGGCTTTTAATACCATTTTGGACTCCAACATTACGAGCTTGATTGCCGGTGTTGCGCTGCTGATCTTTGGTTCCGGTCCGGTCAGAGGCTTTGCGGTTGTTCACTGTTTAGGTATTCTTACTTCTATCTTTACTGCCGTGATGGTATCTAGAGCAATTGTTAATCTCTACTATGGTCGCCGTAAGAAACTTACTAAGCTTTCAATTGGTCAGGTTTGGATCCCTGATGCAGAAAAAACTAAAAAGGGAGCCTAATCATGGAGCTGTTTAAGATTCATAAAACGATTCCATTCATGAAGTATTCAAAAATTTTGAATGCGATATCGTTTATTTCATTTTTTATTGCAGTTGCTCTTCTGGTCATTAAAGGCTTAGCCTTCTCCATTGAGTTTACGGGCGGTTTGGTAATGGAAGTTAATTACCCGCAAGCTGCGCCGATTCAGCAAATCCGTACGGATTTGGAAAAAGTCACGGGCGGTGAGGTTCAGGTTGTTAACTTTGGTACAGCCAGGGACGTTCAAATTCGTCTTCCTCTGAAAGGGGATAAGACCTCTGCACAGATGAGCGCCGAAGTTATGGAAGTGATTCATCAGCACGATGCTAAAGCCGAGTTGAGACGAACTGAATTCGTCGGTCCTCAGGTTGGTGAAGAATTGGCAACTGACGGCTTAACAGCACTCTTGCTTGTGATAATCGGTATCATGGTCTACTTAGCGTTCCGTTTTGAATGGAAATTCGCTGTGGCAGCCATTATCGCTAACTTCCACGACGTGATTTTGGTGCTTGGGTTCTTCTCTTTATTCCAATGGGAGTTCTCCTTGCCGGTGCTGGCTGCGGTACTGGCCGTTCTTGGTTACTCCGTTAACGAATCCGTAATTATTTTCGACCGCTGCCGAGAATGCTTCAGAAAGATTCGAAAGGGAACACCGGTAGAAATTGTTAATACGGCTATTACCCAGACTATATCCAGAACGATCATTACTCACTCCTCGACATTGATGGTGACTTTAGCGATGTTTTTCTTCGGAGGTCCTGCGCTCCACTACTTCGCTTTAGCTTTAACTATTGGTATTTTGTTGGGTGTGTACTCTTCAGTATTCGTTTCTGCGGCTATCGCTCTCTACTTAGGAGTTAAGAGGGAGGACTTAGTCAAGAAAGTCAGAAAAGACGAAATTACTGACATGGTTCCATAATATTTGATACCCACTTCGTTTTTAAAAGGGAGGCTTCTGCCTCCCTTTGCGCTATTGTGAAGGAACGGAGGATTTATGAGAACAGGGCTGAGATGGTTCAAATTTGCAATAAGCAAAATTTCTGATTTCAAAGGAAGGGCAGGGAGATCAGAATTTAATTGGTATGTATTGTTCTTTGTTCTCTTTGCGGCCTTATGCTTTGGCCTGGATACAATAGTTTCGGATTATCCGATTATCGTTTCGATTTATTTTGCCCTTGCCATCGTGCCCTCAATTCTCTTGGTTATTCGCCGACTCCATGACATAGGACACTCAGGTTATTGGTGCATTGTGTTTTTTATGTTTCCTCCGCTAATGCTTTATCTAATGTTCGCACCTTCAGATAAAGAACCAAATCAATTCGGTTTTACGGAACGGTTAGTCAATGACTCTCCTAAACCTTTTAAGCCATTGGATGAAGGAAACGGATTCGAAGAACTAACAGATAACGGGTCGAAAAGAAAAAACGGAGAGCCTTATCAGCCTTAAAGCTGTTTAAGAGTCAGTTCAAGAGGTAATCTGACTTCTTATTCCGGAACGAAGGAAGCGTGTTGTTCTTCGGGTAAAATCCAATAATACCTATAACTCAATGCAATAATATTTTCTCAATATCAAGTGACGGAGGGAATTATGTCTAAGAAAAAAGATATTTCCAAAAAAGAAATCAAAAAAAGAATTAAGTTAGAAGACAAAATTTTTAAACTGATTCTTAAATCACGCTCTAAAAAGCATCCTCTTGATGAACAGCTGTATGCTGTAATCGACTTTCTTGAACAGCTTCAGTACAGCCTTAAGGAGTTGGTTAAAGAGGATGAACAGAAAGAGCAAGCTGAAACTGAAAAACTCATCCAAGAGGAACTTCCTGAACCGGAGGCGAGAGAAGAAATCAAGGAAGAGCCAAAAGCCGAAGTTAAAGAAGAAGTAGTTGAGGCTGCCCCGTCTGCAGAGACGCCTGCAGCGGCAGTCAAAGAAGTTAAGAAGTCTTCTAAGAGAAAAGGAAGAAAACAGATTAGAAGAAGAAAGTAGAATATAAAAAATCCGCCGATTTGGCGGATTTTTTATGAGTTAATCTACATTGAAGCCGTTTTTACGTGCTGCTATGAGGGCCTCAGTCCTATTTTTGGCATTAAATGCTCGGTAAATAGCTGCGACATGAGTCTTAATGGTTCCCTCGGAGAGTTCCATTTTTTTGCAGATAGTCTTAATTGAATCTCCTTGGCTAAGCAGTTTAAGAACTTGACATTGCCTTGGAGTTAAGTGCACGGAGGAGCTCGGGTTTTCAAGCGGCTGCTGAGGATTCATTCCTACAGACTGCTGTTGAGAGAGAACTTTGGATGGGATATAAACACCGCCTTCAAGCACAAAGCTAATTGCATGTTTAAGGAGTGTAGCATCCAAGGATTTAGGAACGTAACCTGCAGCACCGGCCGATAGGCTCTTCAAAATACTGTCCGGATCGACTACCCCTGATAACACAAGAATTTTCAGAGCAGGATATTCAGATAATAATTGTTCAAGTAATCCGGTACCGCTTGAGTCAGGTAAGCATAAATCTAAAATCATCAAGTCTGCGGAATCACCAAATTTGTTTGCTAACTCACGCGCATCTCTTGCCGAAGATCCTGTATAAATTTGGACTTCCGGGTACATGCTTTTTAATAACGCGCTCATTGCTGTGGTGATCAGAGAATGGTCATCTACCAACAACACCAAATGAGGCTGTTTCATAAATACTTTCTCCTAAATATGCGTGATAGGAACGATTATATAGTAGTGGACTAGCAGATTCTTGGTAACTGTTCTCCGCTTAACCAATCCACCATTCTAGTTCCACCGAACGGCGTTTCCATCTGAACAAAACAGTTCTCATCCTCTACGCAAGTCCCGATTATCTGAGCATTCTTTCCTAAGGGATTTGCACGCATAATTTCCAGCATTTTTTTTGCGTCTTCGGGTCCGCAAATTGCGATAAGCTTTCCTTCATTGGCAACAAATAAAGGATCGAGACCGAGGAATTCACAAGCAGCGGCAACCTGTTCTTTCACCGGAATCTTAGCCTCTTCAATTTTCATTCCGACTTTAGATTGAGTTGCAAGTTCATTAAGTGTGGTACCAAGACCTCCTCGTGTCGGATCACGCATACAGCGTAAAGAAGGAATCTCTTTGACTAATGCTTCTGTCATGGAATTGAGACTTGCGGAATCGCTTTGAATTTCGGTCTCAAAGCCTAAATTGGCTCTTTGACTCATAATGGCAACGCCGTGGTCTCCAATGTCGCCTGACACGGCAATAACGTCGCCTGGTTTGCAGTTTGCTCCGGAAAGGTGAATACCTTTAGGTACAACGCCAACGCCCGTAGTGTTGATGTAAATGCCGTCTCCTTTGCCTTTTTCAACTACCTTGGTATCACCGGTCACAATATAGACTCCGGCTTTCTTGGCCTCTTCGGCCATGCTCTTCACAATCTTTTCCAGATCGGCTAAAGGGAAACCTTCTTCGAGAATAAAACCTGCGCTTAAGTAAAGAGGTTTCGCACCGCACACGGAAACATCGTTAACGGTTCCATGAACGGATAATGAACCGATATCACCGCCGGAGAAAAAAATGGGAGAAACGACATGAGAGTCGGTCGCCATCACGATGTGACCCTCAGGGGTTGGAAGATATGCCCCGTCATCGCCTTGCATGAGATATTCATTATTGAAGTACTTGGCAAAGAGTTCGGAGATTAGCTGTGCGCTGGCTTTGCCGCCTGCGCCATAGTTCATTTCGATTTTTCCGTTTTTAATGTTCAGCGGACGGACATAATGTTTCTTTTTTTCTTGCATTTTATTTGTACCGATACTGGCTATTTCTTTGTTCTTCTTCCGTAAGTGTAATAAGCTGCGCAGGCACCCTCACTGGAGACCATGCAGCTTCCGATTGGAGTTTCCGGTGTGCAGACGGTTCCGAAAGCACGGCAGTCTGACGGATGCTTTTCTCCTCGCAGAATTGCGCCGCATTCGCATGCTTTGTTGTCCGGGACTCTGCGGTAGGGAAGATCAAAACGTTTTTCTGCATCAAAGAAGGCATAGTCTTCACTTAGCTTTAGAGCGGAATAGGGAACGCTTGAGAGGCCTCGCCACTCAAAAGAGTCTCTGATATCAAAAACTTCCTTCATTAGATTGATAGCTTTAACGTTGCCTTCGGGTTTGACCGCGCGAATGAATTCGTTTTCAACTTCCGCTCTTCCGTCATTAATTTGCTTAATGAGCATAAGAATCGCTTGAAGCATGTCTAATGGTTCAAAACCTGCGACCACAACGGACTTTTTATATTTCTCAGCCAACTCCTTGTAGGGATCAGATCCGATAATAGTGGAGACATGAGCGGGGCCGACAATCCCGTCAATTTTGACACCGTTCGGATTGTTCAGAATATGCTTCATGGCCGCTGGAGTTAAAACATGGTTGCAGAACACTGAGAAATTCTTAATATTTTCTGCTTTTGCCTGTTTTAGAACGACCGCTGTAGGCGGCGTTGTGGTTTCGAATCCTATAGCAAAAAAGACAACTTCTTTGTCCGGGTTTTCTTTTGCAATCCTGTATGCATCGCTGACGGAATAGACCATGCGGATATCTGCACCTTGAGCTTTCGCCTTCATCATGGAAATTCCGCCGGATGCCGGTACTCGCATGGTGTCTGCATAAGTACACAAAATAACATGATGCTTAACGGCTAGCTCAATTGCAGAGTCAATTCGTCCGATTGGCATGACGCAAACGGGACAGCCCGGACCGTGAATCATTTCTACATTCTTCGGAAGAATATTTTCTAAGCCGTAACGGCTTAAGACATGAGTATGACCGCCGCAAAATTCCATTAAACGATAGGTACGATCCGGCCTGACTTCTTCCGCAATCTTCTTTGTGATCTCTTTGGCTATTGCCGAGTCGCGATATTCACTAATGTATTTCATAGACTATCTTTAAGCGGAGACTTGAGAATTGAAAAGTTGAATGGTTCTTTGGGCTTCTTCCGGATCGATTTTCTGAAGAGCATAACCGACATGCAGAATGACATAATCACCGACTTGTACATTCTCAATCAAAGCCGTAGAAATTGTTTTCTTAACACCGGCGATTTCTGCGATTGCTTCATCACCGGGAAGCACTTCAATAATTTGTACGGGAACGGCTAAACACATTTTTATTCCTTCTCTATAACATTTGCCATACCGGCGACCCACAGCTGACCGAGAGATAAACCTCCGTCATTGCAAGGGACCTCGGTAGATTCGTAAATTTTTAGCTTTTGGTGCTTCAATGCACTTTTGATTTGTTTCATCATGAGATTATTGAGGCAGCAACCTCCGGAAAAACAGATTTTCGTGATGCCTGTCTTTGAACTTTGTTCAATTAATTCTTCGGCAAGAACGGAAGCAATTGTCGTGTGAAAATCTGCAGCAGCTTCTGCTCTGTCTTGCCTTTGGGCAAGATGAAGAAGAAATTCATCGATATTCAGAATGCCGTTTTCACGTTTGACCATTTCTCTGAAAAAGCGGCCGTTTTTGTTTTTGGCAGCGTATTCCAGTAGAACAGGGGCTTCGCCTTCGTAGGTAGAAAAGTCCTTAACCCGAAGAAGTGCTGCTGCCATGTCAAAAAGTCTGCCAAGACTTGAGGCCTGTGGAACGGGAAAGTTTGAATCCATCAGATGAAAAATCATTTGAACATTCCTGTCCGGGAATAATTCCAGAGCCTTTTCGCGGTAACCGTTTTGTGCTAAAAACGCAGCGGCAATTCTCCATCCTTCTTTTGCGCATTTATCTCCGCCCGGAAGAGCAACCGGTTTGAAGTGGCTTAAACGCAGAAACCCCTTCGGATCTACGCGAAGAATTTCGCCTCCCCAGCTGGTACCATCCGTCCCTAATCCAACCCCGTCTAAGGCAACCCCGATTACAGGTTCTTCCAGACCATGCTGAGCCATCACGGAGGCGATATGCGCGTGATGATGCTGGACAGGAAAAAGCTTGGCTCCGTATTTATCCGCTAAATCTTCTGCTAATCGAGTTGAAAAGAAGTCAGGATGAAAATCACAGGCAATAATAGACGGGTGAATATCAAACGTTTCAATCAAATGTTCAATAGCTTTAGATAAAGCCGTGCAATTAGAGACTCTGTCCAAATCTCCAATATGCTGAGAAAGAATCGCATTATCTTCTTTTGAAACACAAGCGGTGTTTTTTAGCCAAGAGCCTGTAGCGATGCAGGAAGGTACTTTCCTCGGCAGCTTAGTGACCTTTGGAACGTATCCGCGGGCTCTTCTTATGATTTTTGTGGGTTCCGAAAGATCGCTGCGGATTACCGAGTCATCGCATCGAATGAGAATATTTCTATTGTGCTCGAGATAAAAATCTGCAATTCCTTGCAGCTGCTCTTCGGCTTCTTTATTGTTAATAACTAGAGGCTCACCTCCTGCATTGGCGCTTGTCATTACGAGATAAAGAGGGACTTCTTCTGAGGCGAGTGGAAAGTGAGGTTGCCGGTTAACTGCCTCAAAAAATAAAAGCCAATGGATGGGTGTGTAAGGGGACATCAGACCAATTGTAGAAAGATCAGGCGCTATCCCATCAAGCAGTTCATCGGCCGCGTCCTTCTTTGGACAAAGAACAATAGGGGCAGCGCTCGATTCCAGAAGATTTTTGGCTTCTTGGTCGATTACAAGAAATTTTTCCGCACTCTTAGCGTTTGCAGTCATGATTGCAAACGGTTTACTCGGTCTGTTTTTTCTTTTGCGAAGTTCTCCGACGGTTTGGGAATTTAACGCATCACAAACTAGATGAAAACCTCCCAATCCTTTGATTGCACCGATTGCGCCTTTTTTTATTAATCTGAAAGTTTCTGCAATCGGGTCGTCGGTCTCTATAAGATTGCCGTCCTTATCTTTCAAAGCTAGTTGAGGCCCACAGTTCCAACAGGCATTTGGCTGAGCATGAAAACGACGGTCAAGGGGATTTGTATATTCTTCATGGCACAAAGGACACATTGGAAAGTCCTTCATACTGGTCTGTGGTCGATCGTAGGGAATATGAGCAGTAATCGTATATCGAGGACCGCAGTGAGTGCAGTTAATAAAAGGATACCGGTACCTTCTGTTGCTGGGATCAACAAGCTCTGTCAGACAGTCTTTGCATACGGCAGCATCGGCAGGAATCGTTGTTTTTACTGCCGAGGATTTGCTTTCAATAATTCTGAAAGAAGAAAACGCCGGACACTCAACGACTTCTTCCTCTAGAGAATCTACTGAAGCAAGAGGAGGCAGTTCTTTTTTGAAGCGTCGGTCAAAGACATCTTGTTGTTCTTTTGTGCCCTGAAGAATAATCTCTACACCTTCTCCGTCGTTTAAAACCGTCCCTTTTAACCCTTCAGAAACAGCAATAACGTATACAAAGGGCCGGAAACCGACTCCCTGAACAGTTCCTCGAACTCGGATTCTTCGGGTGTAGAGATTTGAATCCATATGATTATTTACGATGGCTCTTTAACCAGTCAATCCACTTTTCCATGCCCTCTCCGGTAGTCGAAGAAAGTTCAATGATTTCGATATCCGGATTGACTTGTTTGGCGTACTGTTTGCATTTCTCAACGTCAAAATTGAGATAAGGAAGGAGATCGATTTTTGTCAAAATCATGACTTTTGATGCATTAAACATGTACGGATACTTCAAAGGTTTGTCCTCTCCCTCAGTGACGGAAAGAACGACTACCTTGCATAATTCTCCAAGGTCGAATGCTGCCGGGCAAACAAGATTGCCGACATTTTCGATAAACAGAATGGAATTGTCCTCGGGAATTAATTTTGCTGAGGCGTCTTTAATCATTTCCGCATCTAAATGGCAGTTTTCTCCCGTGTTGATTTGAATAGCACGGCAACCGGTTGCTCTGATTCTTTCCGCATCATTGATAGTCTGCTGGTCTCCTTCGATTACCATCAGAGGGACTTCATTTTTTAAAGCTTCGATTGTCTGACAAAGGAGCGTAGTTTTGCCGCTTCCCGGGCTTGAAACTAAGTTGAGTGCGAGAATATTGTGATCGGCAAAATAATTTCTGTTTTCTGCAGCGACTTTATCGTTTGCTGCCAGAACGTCCATCTCAAGTTTGATTAAACGATCATCTACATCGCTCATGAAATACCTTTTTAGAAATTAAATTATTTTTTAGTTCTATTCGTTAGAAGAATCTAGCTGATTAATTAGCATGATCATGTTCATGGCCATGATCATGATGATGTTCATGGCTGTGTTCGTGGTGGTGTTCATGACCATGATCGTGAGGATGTTCATGGCCGTGGCTATGTTCGTGATCACCATGGTGATGAGCATGAATATGCTGTCCGGATTGATCTAAATCTTCAATTGTTGCGCCTTTGCCGCCGCATCCGCATGTAATACACATATTAACCTCCAAGTGTTACTAATCTTCTGTTTTAAGTTCAAGCTCTGAGACCCTAAATTCGTTGCCACCGTTAATTTTTAACTGATACCCTCCGCAAATAGGACAAGGATCGCCTAAATGATGGAACGGAACGGTTTGAGCACACTTCATACACCAAGCCGTTCCTTCCGGGCGTTCAAGTTCAATTTCTGCTCCTTCCATTACAGTCCCATGAGCAGCGATTGTGAGACTTTGCATCAAGGATTGCAGCTCAACGCCGGCCAGCTCACCGACGATTAATTTAATTTTTGCTACATCCCGATTGTTGTTTTGTTGTGAAACGCCCTCAACAATCTCCACAATGCTCTGTGCCAGGGACATCTCATGCATTTTTATTGACCTCGATATTGATTTGAACACACGGGTCGTAGGAAGAAACCACCAGATAAACCAGTTTTTTTAATTCATCTTCCGACTGTCCTGAAATATCTTTTAAAGAATCATTAAAAGCATGTGTGTCGGTTACATTCAGTTCTGTTGGAGTCAAGATACCGTAATCAGCAATGACGTTTTTTCCTTCTTTTTCTTCCAATTTTGCAAAGTGAAAAAGAACGCCGCGAGAGTTTTGAATAACGCTCAGCGCGCATTTATCTTCCAACTTCAAGACTGAGGCAGAAATCTCGGAAGGGAAGTCATCCATCAGAGTTGTAATGAGTTCAACGAATCTGGCGCAAAGCCGGGTGTATGCCGTGTTTCCATCTTGCGCTAGCAGATAAGAAATCAGAGGATCTTTTCTTTGACGCGCCACTGCCCCCGTTAGGTGTTTGATATCGAACTTATGGCCTTTCGACATCCATAGTTTCTTTTCCTTCACATCTTCTAAAAGCACTTGAGGAGTCTTTTTAAGAAGAGGAAGGCTGCACCATCCTAAGTTACGGTGAGAGTTAAGAGCTGCAAAGATTGATGGAATATCTTCAGAAGTTTCATCCGTGAATCCATTGAGAAGATCTTGCTCCCAATCTTCGCCGAAGTCGGCCAGCAAAAGAGGAAGAGCCAAGTCTGCTAATTTTCTTTTTTCTTCCTTAACTTTTTCCGAATCACGGGGATCAACTTTTTTAAGTTCGCTTACTTGTGCACGAATCTCGACAATACGGTGAATGTGTCTTTTTCGGAAAGCTTCAGGAGCAAGCTGCAGCAAAAAGAAACGTACTCCTTCGTTAATGATTTCCAGGTAATTCTGCCAAATGCAGTCCTTGAAGATTTCCGTGGTGTCTTGTCCCGAAGCTTCATACAATGCAAGTTTGGCTGCAGCACTCTGTGAGTCGGGGCATAGAGAAAAAAGAATAGGAATGAGTTCAAAGACTTCCTCCGGGGTTTTGCCGATAAATAACTTTTCTACAGAAACTTCAGAAGAAGCTTTCACGGCTGCATTTCTTACACAGTTATCGTCTGTATCGAGAAAAATATTGAGATTTCCGACAAAGCTCATGCGTTCTCCTGTTGTTTTCTTCTAAAGAAGGATCTTCTAGAAATTGGTTTAGATAAAGTGTTCTCTACGGCTTTTTCCATGGCCTCTTCTTCGATTTCTCGTTTAGATTCAACCATTGGAGTTCCTTCTTCTTCGGGTTGCTCATCTTTCATAATTTCATCGAGAGCGGCGTAGGCGACTTCGACAGCCATTTGATCGTCTGTAATTTCCTCAAGTGGGGAAAGGAGGGAACACATTTTGTATTCACCAAGGATTTTATCTTTCACGCTGATAAAGTCATAGAGCCCGGCCGGAAATTGATAATGAAGTTTTTTTCCTTCAGGAACTGATTTCCAATATCCTTCTTCTCCCTCACATAAAATAAGATTGATGGCCCAAGGCGTGACCATGACTCCGAGCCAGAAGTTAGTCCATTTCTTAAAACCAACTGCGTGGACTTTAACTTTCGGGTGAAGAAAGGGCAGTCCCTTCATTCGGTTTTGATGAATGTACTTAAACCCAGCCTCTAAGCGAGGGGCCGGATTTGGCTTCCAAATAGCAGGGGCCTTACTTTTCTGCATAATCTTTGGGAACTACCATGAACAGTTCTTTTTCGCATCCGCAGACAGGGCAGCACCAATAGTCAGGAAGTTGGGAAAATGGTGTAGAAGGCTCGATGTTCTGATCAATGTCTCCTTTTTCAGGATCGTAAACATAGTGACAGACCTTGCATTCCAAGCAGTCAGTGTCCTTGAGCTTGGAGGCGTCTCCTAAATAAGTTCCTTCAAAGCCATGCATTAAGACAACTCCACGGGAGAAAGTTCCCAGCTAGATGTAACCCATTCGACCAATTCTTTGATTCGTAAGACCGAGTCCTGTAGATCTTCCGCAGAGGCCAGCGCTTCTTCGGGGAGGCCGCAGACGACAATGGTGTTGAGAATCATCAAACGAGTAGGGGCGTTGTTAAAGTATTGAATTCTCCATGCATGACGAACGTCGGTGGAAAGAATATGGCAGTTTCCGAATCCTCTGGACATCATATGCACGGCACCCATGCCAAGAGCTGTGTCAATAATTTGATTGTCAGCCGGAGTCATAGGAAGATGACTCAAATTAAATGTCTTTGCCGGTGCGCCGGGTTCCCAGCTCTTAAGAGCGGCGTTAAGTTCCGCCAAGATGGCAGGGCTGTTCATGGCCTCAGGATCTTCCTTGGTAGGGTTAAGTCCCTCTTTAGATGTCAGATAAGCAGCTTCCGGTACGCATGCAGGTATGGCGCTTACTTCGATCTGGTCGGAAATCGGTTTGCCGTCTTTGTAATAGCAGACACGCCAAACACCGACGAAGATGGATTCTTGGATGCGGATTTCGTCGAAATTATCCTGCGGAAGTTTGATGATGATAGAAACTTCACCTTCACCCAACATTTGGTTGACCAAATTCAAGGTAGCCGGATCTAGATGGTTTAACGCAAAAGAGGGACCGGCAGCATTGGAATTTTGGTTCCAATTCTTCATTTCTTGATAAAGCTCAATGAATAATTGACGGCAGCGTGTTGCCGTTTCCTTATCGCTGATTTCCGGAGCATGAGGTCGGACGTATGTTTCCACGGTATCTGGAACGCCGATGGTCATTGCCTTTTCTTCATCGGGCTGTGAACCGGGGCCGATGCTTTTAATTGGAATGTTGATTGGCCGAGAAGTAAATTTGTTTAGCATGATTTAACAGGAATTCCGATTGAGGGTGGGAAGGAAGGAGAACGCTGAATAATTTCATCAACTTCAGCAACAAGTTGAGACCACAGACGCAAGCCGTCGACCGCTCCGAGATAAGCGCCGTCTCTTACAAACACCATAGCCGGCCAGCGTTTAAAGCCGTAGATGGCTGAAAGTTTTCTGGCATGAGGAGGGCAGACGACAGCTTTGTTTTTGATTAACTGACAGGATTTTGCTAACTCTGGAGCAATGACGATTGCATCCATAGTTTCTTTCATCCGGTTTGGATCATCTACAAAGAGAATCAGAGAAAGACCGTCTTTCTTCAGAAATGCTTCAAAAGAATCGGCATCAATTTGCTCGAAACCACATTCCTCAGTCATTTTTTTGAAGATGGGATGAGTCTGCAGATCTATTTTTTTAGGTACTTCTATAAGCATGATTACCTCTTTTTTAATTGGGCAGCCAGATGCGGAGGAAGGCGTCCGGTGTTGGCAGTGATGTCGGCAAATGCATCTTCAGTATTTGGATCAAGAGTCCCGTTCATCGCGTTCTCCAGAGAATCTAACGCTTTGTTTACTTGGGCGGCTCGCTCTTCCGTAAGAACGTCCATTGCCGTTCCGTTCCATGCCAGGATCCAAGTTCCGGGTTCAAGCGGGCCAACCATCATTATGTCGATTTTTTCCCGCTGGCCTCTGCCTTCACAGATGGCCACGCCTTCATCCGGAAGCTCCTTGACGATCATTGGTATTCCGATACACATAGGTTATGCCTCGTTAGTGCGGATAAAGGCGTATCTTCTGTCACCCGTACGATCAGCCTCTTCTTGAGAAGGTCTTTCTGCTTCGTACCTTTCCATGTTCAAGGCCGAGTTCTCATTCAGAGGCTCGTAAGATTCGTTCGGAGTTCTTTCTCTTAAGGGTACGCCCCAGTTTTTTAATTCTTTAAAAGCAGCCTCAACAGCGGGCCCGAGCTGTTTCTTGGCTTCATTGGATAAAGACCCGCCGTAATCATCAAGAAGCACAGGCTGGAAGCCAACAACGACGATTTGGTTCGGCGCAGACAGGCGTAGATGAGCAGCTGCCAATAAGTCGTTCATACCGTCTTGGTGTGGGGAGAGTTTGGTTGATATCCAGATTGAAATCTCTTCATCGTGGAGAACTCTTAATTCACCGGGTTCCCCGTGAAAATCACAGCAGTCAAAAACTAAGAGCTTGTCGCATCTGCAAATGTCATCGAACAGATACATTCCGAGAGTGCCTCCGTCGATAACTTTATCTGCCGGATCAAGCACCGCGTACCTTTTATGGAACTCTTCAACAGCTCTTACGCCAAAGCCTTCGTCAGCCCAAAGAATGTTTCCGATCCCAAGGATTAAAGTTGGAATTTCTTTTGTCATACGCTATTAGTAACCTTCGTAGTTACACTTACTTATCCAAATGATTATACGGTAAAAGTAAGTGGAAATACTAATGATTGGCACTTAAATAGCGAGTCGATTGAATTTTTTGTATAGGTAGAGGAATTAACTAAAAGTAATATGAAAAAGTTATATAAGAAGAACTGAAATGGACGATATAAAAACAACAAAACTCGTCAGAGACGAGCTTCTTATTGGGGTGAAAGGCTTTGTCGCTTTTCCTTTTCCAGTTCCTGATATAGATCCCAGTGCATTTGCAGCGTAAGCCAAAATTCGGGATCCGTATTAAAGAAGCGGGCAAGCTTTATAGCGGTAGAAGGAGTTATTGAGCGTTTTCCTACGACTAGTTCATTAACTCTTCTTCTTGAGACGCCTAAGGCCCTCGCAAGGTGAGCCTGCGAAATAGAAAGGGGCTGCAGAAATCTGGAATCTAGGAAGGTTCCCGGGTGAGGAGCACTTCTGCAGGACTTCAGGAAGGAGAGGTCTGACAATTTGGCCTCTCTCCCGAATCCCTTATTCCGTAATTCTGCAGCCATCTTATACAACGCTTAGAAATTACTTACCGGAGTAAGTTCTTTCGATCTCCGCGTCCGGGAACTGAGGTTCCTTGAAGTAGCGGATGCCGTTGATAATTGTGGATACCTGAGTACCGCCGCCCATGATATCTTCACGGAAGCTCATGTATAAGTGAGCGCAGAGGAAGATAAGGATGTAGTACATCAGCAAATGATGGAAGGTTCTTACCGGCTGCGGGCCGCCAAGCAATTCAGTAACCCAACCGAAGTATGTCATCCAACCTGTATCCCAACCCCATTGCTGAGCATAAAGACCAAACCCGGTAATGATGATGAGAACACTGCCGAGAATGTACATTAAGCACATTGCGGTTTGAGCCAAAGGATTGTGTCCGACATATTCTTTTGGATGCTTATTCAAGAAGAGATAATAAGCAGCGCAGCCGAAGATGCCTTTGAGCCACATAATGTCCCAGAAGGGCAGAATGAAGATCATTCTTGAGTATTTGTTGCCCACAAATGCCCAGTAGATACGGTAGGCAAGAAGGGCAGCAAACAGCATGCCGCATACTAAGTGGATCAGGATAATATGTCCGAAGAAATATGTGCTCCATGTATCCGCATAGTTGGGGATCGGAGGCCAGCCGATTAAGAAACCGGTGATACACAAGAGAAAGAAAACAACCGCTTGTGCCCAATGCCAAAACCTAACTGGGGCCTCATAGACATATACAGGCTCGATCGGTCCTTCAAGAATTTCATACGACCATTTCGAGATTTTCATAAAACCCCCTTCTTAGCGAACTTGAACTTTGCAGAGTTCTTGTCCTTCAGTTGAAAGTACGTGAGTTGCGCAAGCCAAGCACGGGTCAAAACTATGGATAGTACGCAAGATTTCAAGCGGCTGGGTAGCGACGGCTACCGGTGTACCGAGCAATGAGGCTTCGTATGCACCCAATTGGCCCTTCGGATCACGTGGGGAAGCATTCCAAGTAGACGGAACAACAGCCTGCCAGTTTGCAATGACACCGTCTTTAATGACGCACCAGTGGCCAAGAGCACCACGCGGAGCTTCAGCAGGACCAACACCCTTGCATTCGAGCGGCCATGTGCTCGGTTCCCATTTTTCCATATTGGCAGCAACTTCGTCACCGGCCTTAATGTTGGCTTCGAGTTCATCAACGCAGCGAAGCATTTCACGAGCCATCATACGAGCTTCTAAGCAGCGAGCCAGTGTACGGCCAAGAGTTGAGAACATCGCTTGAATTGGTACGCCAGCCTTTGAAAGGGCTTCATTAACCAATTCTGTCTGTTCAGGCATCTTCTTAGCGTATGCAACCACCATACGGGCCAATGGGCCGGTTTCCATAGCGTGACCGTTCCAGCGAGGAGCTTTAATCCAAGAATAACGGCTTTCAGCACCAAGCCACTTAATATCTGTCTTGGTACCTTCAGTACCGGCTCCGAGTTCAAACTTCGGATCAGTGATACCGTCCCATGGATGCAAGCCTGCATCCGGCTGAGGATATTGATACCAAGAGTGATCAACGAATTCTTTAATCTGGTTAGGATCTTTTAGGTCAACCGGGTGGATTTCATCAAGTTTGCCGTCGATGATGGCGCCGTTAGGCATCAACAAGCTCTTTTCAGAAAGATCGTTGGCATATCTTGGGAAATCGCCGTAGCAGAGCAAGTTCTGGTTGGAGAGACCTCCGCCAATCTTGAACCAGTCTTTGTAGAACGGAGCCATTGCCATAAGGTCCGGATAGTAGACTTCTTCAATAAACTTGATTGTGTCTTTAGCGATATCGCGGATGTAGTTAACCCAAATCTGGTTGACCATTGTGCCTTGAGCACCCGTGTCGTTCATGTTAATTGGGCACGGTACTCCGCCGACCAAATAGTTCGGGTGAGGGTTCTTTCCGCCGAGAATTGTATGAACCTTAACGATTTGACGCTGATAGTCCAAGCTTTCAAGGTAGTGTGTTACACCGAGAAGGTTGACTTCAGGCGGAAGCTTGTAAGCAGGGTTGCCCCAATAGGCATTTGCGAAAATACCAAGTTGGCCGCTGGCAACAAACTTCTTAAGTCTGTCTTGAATTTCTTTGAAGTACGCTGGAGAAGAAAGGGCGTGATTAGAAATTGCTACCTGGATTTCGCTGGTTTTCTTCGGATCAGCATTCAGCGCGCTTACTACATCAATCCAGTCCAAGCCGTGGAGCTGATAGAAGTGTGTAAGGTGGTCCTGGCAGTAGAGGGTAGCATTCATCAAGTTGCGGATGATGTTTGCATTCTTAGGAATCTTAATTCCAAGAGCATCTTCAACGGCTCTAACTGCAGAAAGAGCATGAATACCGGTACATACACCGCAAATACGTTCTACGAAAGCCCATGCATCACGTGGATCGCGGCCTTTAAGAATGACTTCCAAGCCTCTCCACATTGTGCCTGTAGACATGGCATCGACAATAACGTTGTTGTCGTCCATGACGGCTTGCATACGTAAGTGACCTTCAATACGGGTGATAGGGTCAACAACAATTTTCTGGTTTGCCATTATAAGTTCGCTCCCATGTCTTTATTAACTTCTTTGCTCTTTGCTCTGGCAACAGCACTTGCAGCGACGTGGACGGCAATTGCAGCGCCGATTACGCCGAGAGCTGCCAGACCCACACGGTCGGCAGTTGCTTGAATACCAAGGCCCCAGCTTGGAGGAAGAATAGTTGGTTCGTGTGCATAGAAGGAACCTTTATCCCAGAAATCAGCTTCTGAACAAGCAAGGCATGGATGGCCCGACTGAACCGGCCAAGAAATTGCTTCGTTCCATCTAATAGCAGAACAAGAGTTGTAAGTGATAGGTCCTTTGCAGCCGACTTTGTATAGGCAGTAGCCGAGCTTGGCACCGATATCGTCAAATTTTTCAACGAACTGACCGGCATCAAAGTGGGCTCGTCTGTAGCATTTATCGTGAATTCTCTGACCGTAGAACATCTTCGGACGCAGCTGACCGTCAACCGGCGGGAGACGATCATAGGTGAGCATGTATGTGATGACACCGGTCATGACTTCAGGAATCGGAGGACAACCCGGTACGCGGATAATCGGTTTGTCTTTGATTACATCGGTAATAGGTACTGAGTGGGTCGGATTTGGTTTGGCCGTATTGATACAACCCCAAGATGCGCAAGAGCCCCAAGCAATGATGGCTTTTGCTCCTTTAGCGCAGTGAAGGAGTTTTTCAATAAATGGTTTACCGCCCGGAATACAGAAGACACCGTCGTCTCCCAAGCATGGAGAACCTTCAACAGCAAGAATATAGTTGCCGTCGAATTTCTTCATAACATCTTCCAAAGCTTGGTGATCTTGTTCACCTGCTGCGGCCATCAATGTGTCGTCATATGCTAAAGAAATCATAGAGAGGATGACATCTTTAACCAACGGATGGTAGGAACGAATAAAAGATTCTGTACAGCAAGTGCATTCAAGTCCGTGAAGCCAGATAACTGGAGTTCTAGGCTTTGTTTCCATAGCGTGAGCGATATCAGCTGCGCCGGAAGCACCTAATCCGAGAGAAGCAGCCGTGAGAGAGCAGAATTTCAAAAAACTCCGTCTTGAAACTCCCTGACGCCGCATCATTTCATAGTTAGTTTCTGTCATAGAAGCAATTCCATCAGTAAGGGTTATTGCAGGTTCAATGCGTCGAACCTCTTGGGTAACTGTAACCTTAAATGTAAACACTTAGAGGGAATCGTGCTTAAAATGGGTTTTTAATAAAAACATATGGATACTTGTGATTTTACAAATTTGATGTAACGTATATCGTTACATTTAATCTACTTGGAACTTGAGAAACGAAAGAGGAAAAAATAAATCTTCAGACTCTCGCTTAATAGTGATTTCCCTAGCGAAATAAACGATCGGTAATACCTAAGGTTTATTTAATGCCGTATTCCTAAACTAGCTCCGACTGAAATTTAACGTTAAATTTTTCAATTTATGTCTCAAACCGTCCCCCAGCTAGAACTCAAGGATGTGAAGTGCATTCGTGGGGAAAGGTTGCTTTTTCGTAAGCTTAACTTTTCCTGCCAAGAAGGCACTCTGGTAAGAATTGCCGGTCCGAATGGAACGGGTAAGACTAGTTTGTTGCGTCTTCTGGTTGGACTTATGTCTCCACAGGAAGGAAAGATTCTTTGGGGCGGTCAGGAAATCAAAAAACTAAAAGAAGATTTTTGGAAAGACCTGGTTTATATCGGACACCTTAATGGGGTGAAGGATGAACTTACTGCGAGAGAGAATCTTCTTATCAATTGTGAAATCGGAGAACATCCGATTACTTCTGAATACGCGGACGAATGTCTTAAAAAGGTTGGGTTGGAAGGTTTTGAGGACCAAATTACTCGTGCTCTTTCACAAGGCCAAAGAAGGCGTGTGGCACTGGCAAGACTTTATGCCTCCTCTCATGCCAAGCTGTGGGTTTTAGATGAACCCTTCGTAGCGCTGGACGTTGCCGCAGTAGAAAATTTGTCCAATCAAATTGCTGAGCATGTTAATAGCGGCGGAATTGTCATTTTGACAACACACCAAGAAGTTCCGATTTCTGCAAATAAAAAAGAGGTCATCACTCTTAAAGGTGGCGTATGGCTCGGACGTCATGAAATGAAGAAGGTAAAAAATGTTTAGATTGTTTCGAGCAGTTTTGATAAGAGATCTGACGTTGTCCTTTCGTCAGAAGTCGGACATCCTCAATACAGTTTTTTTCTTCATTGTGGTCGTTACTTTAGTCCCGCTGGGAATCGGTCCCGATCAACAATTATTAAGATTGATTGCTCCCGGAGTGGTTTGGGTTGCAGCTCTGCTTGCAGCTCTTCTTTCCCTTCCGAGGCTTTTTGCTAACGATTTTGCCGATGGAACTCTTGAACAGATGCTTTTATCGGGAGAGCCGCTTACAGTTATCGTGATTGCGAAAGTTTTTGCTCATTGGTTGACTACCGGCATCCCTTTGACTGTAATTTCCGTGGTTTTCGCCTTAATGTTTGACTTAAGTGCTGAGGTCACGGTAGCTCTAATTACTGCCCTGTTTATCGGAACCCCGGTTCTAAGCCTGGTGGGGTCTGTCGGTGCAGCTCTGACTCTCGGAGTCAGAGGAGGAAGTGTCCTTACTTCCTTACTCGTTCTTCCACTTTATATTCCCGTACTAATCTTTGGAGCAGGCGCTGCTGAAGCTGTTTCAGTTGGAGTATCCTCCTCCGCCTATTTTTTAATTGTTGGTGCCTTAACCCTTTTCTCTTTAGTCGTCATGCCAATTGCAACTGCTGCGGCATTGAGGATTGCAGCTGAATAGGAGATTTCTTTATGACCTCAACTTCCATCTTTACTCCTGAGGGAATGTACCGCTTTGCCGGCAAGCTTGTGGTGCCTTGTCTCGTCTCTGCCGCTATTGTTGCGCTTATAGCTTTTTACCTAGGCTTTTTTGTAGCTCCGGTCGACGTAACTCAAGGCAATTCCTACCGTATTCTTTATATTCACGTTGCCAGTGCTTGGATGGCCATGCTTCTCTACGTATTGATGGCCATTTTCTGCATTCTCGGCTTAGTTACTGAGAAAAAGCTTTGGCCGATGATAGCTGCTTCATTAGCACCTACCGGCGCCTTGATGGCTTTTTTAGCTCTCTGGACAGGATCTCTTTGGGGTCGTCCTACCTGGGGGGCTTACTGGGTATGGGATGCACGCCTCACAAGTGCTCTGATTCTCTTCTTCTTTTACCTTGGTTACTTGGCGCTTCAGAACGCCATCCCGGATTGGAGAAGGGCGGATAAAGCTTGTTCTGTCATCGGAATTGTCGGTGTGATTAACGTTCCGATTGTTTATTTTTCTGTTCAATGGTGGAACACTTTGCATCAAGGTGCTTCTCTCACCTCTTCAGGTTCCTCCATTCATCCCATCATGTTAACTGCATTGCTCGTTATGGTTGCCGCCTTCTGGCTATACACCTTCGGTGCAACATTTGCCCGTCTCCGCTCCATTATTTTGGAACGCGAAAAAGGTGAGGAGTGGGCTCAGGAACTTGCTTTGAAAGGAGAGCTGTAATGGATCAGTGGGGAAGTTTTTCTGATTTTATTTCTATGGGCGGCTACGGACGATATGTATGGGGCGCCTATGGGATGGTCATTTTTTGTTTTATTTGTGAATTAGTGAGTTTAAGCAGACGCCGTCAAAGAGCGGCAAAAGAATTATTGCTTGAGGCACGCGCTCATCAGGCGGAGGAAGACCTATGAACACCAAACAGAAACGCTTAGCTTTAATTGGAGGCGGATTGGCAATCGCAGCGGCGGCTGTCGGTTTAGTTATGAATGCATTCCAGGACAACCTTGTCTTCTTCTTTTCGCCAAGCCAGGTTGTTGCTAAGGAAGCTCCTGAGGGGAGAGCTTTCAGAATCGGCGGATTCGTCAAAGAAGGATCTGTCCAAAGACAGTCTGATGGTTTGACCGTTAATTTTTACGTTACTGATACAGCTCATGAAGTTCCTGTTGCTTACAAAGGCAGCTTGCCTGATCTTTTCAAAGAAGGGAAGGGTGTAGTTGCTCAAGGAAAGCTCAAGAATGGAGTCTTCGAAGCAGATCAAGTTTTAGCAAAGCATGATGAAAATTACATGCCTCCTGAAGCGGAAAAAGCCGTTAAGGAAGCGCATGAAAAAGCTCGTGCTTCAAAGTCATAAGTTTCGGAGATTTGGATGATTCCAGAGATAGGACATTTTGCGTTAATTCTCGCCTTAATAGCGGCCCTGATTCAGGGTATTTTGCCATTGGCGGGAACAGCCTTGGGAGTGAGAAGCTGGGTTAATGTGGCCAGACCTGCAGTATTTGCCAATTCTGTATTCTGCCTTATTGCTTTCGGCTGCTTAATGTGGTCTTTCTACGTTAATGACTTTTCTGTTGTTAACGTAGCAAGTAACTCCAATACTCTTCTGCCGTGGTTCTACAGGTTATCCGCAACATGGGGCTCTCATGAAGGCTCTATTCTGTTGTGGACAGTGCTTTTGGCAGTTTGGGGTCTTTGCGTTGCTTTATTTTCCAAGCATTTGCCGCAGGAAGTAATGGCACGCGTGATCGGTGTTATGGGCTTGATTTCCGTCGGCCTGACTCTTTTCATGCTTTTAACCAGCGATCCATTTGTTCGCCTGTTTCCGGCAGCCTCGGAAGGCCGTGACTTAAACCCGCTTCTTCAAGACCCGGGAATGGTTTTTCATCCGCCGCTTCTCTACATGGGCTATGTAGGAATGGTGGTACCTTTTGCGTTTGCGGTAGCGGCTCTTATCGGAGGAAGATTAGATGCTGCCTGGGCCCGCTGGACACGTCCATGGACAAGCATTGCGTGGATCTTCTTAACTCTCGGCATCGCTCTTGGCTCCTGGTGGGCCTACTATGAATTGGGCTGGGGCGGCTGGTGGTTCTGGGATCCGGTTGAAAACGCTTCCTTTATGCCTTGGCTTACCGGTACAGCTTTGCTTCATTCTTTGGCAGTTACTGAAAAACGCGGAAGCTTTAAGATCTGGACTGTTCTACTTGCCTTGATTACCTTCTCTCTTTCCTTGCTCGGAACCTTCCTGGTTCGTTCAGGTGTTTTGACTTCCGTCCATGCTTTCGCAACGGATCCTCAGAGAGGCCTGTTTATCTTGGCTCTTCTTGTCTGCGTAATCGGCGGCTCTTTGCTGCTTTTTGCCTGGAGAGCTCCTCGCGTCGGGACAGGCGGACAATTTGAATTGTTCTCCAGAGAAGCTCTGCTTCTGGTCAACAATGTATTACTCGTTGTTGCTATGGGTGCTGTTCTCCTTGGAACTTTATATCCACTATTTATTGATGCCCTCAATGCAGGCAAGATTTCTGTAGGACCTCCGTACTTTGATTCTGTATTCGGTCCAATCATGGTTCCGGTTATTTTCTTAATGGGTATAGGACCTCTGGTTCGATGGAAAGACGCAAGTGTTTCTGACTTAGGCAAGAGAACATTGTGGTGTCTGATTATTTCTGCGATCCTGGGAGCTTCTGTTCCGCTATTATGGGGTTGGAGCACATGGGTGTTCATTGGTCTCTTCCTTTCTTTCTGGGTTTTGACCACTTTCTTAGAAAGCGTCCGAGAGAACATTAGAAATATTCGCGGCAACTTCTTCCGCAAGCTCTCCTCTTTAAGCAGAGCTTATTGGGGCATGATGGTTGCTCACCTTGGAGTGGCAGTCTTCATCGTAGGCGTTTCCATGGTCATGACTTACTCCCTTGAAAGAGATGTAACTATGACTCCGGGTCATGAAGTTTCCGTCGGCGAGTACAACTTTAAATTTGACAAAGTTGAAACAGGAATTCGCGGACCTAACTTTATCGCTGACAAAGGCTTCTTTACCGTTACCAAGGGTCAGAAGACCGTTGCCGAACTGACGCCTGAGAAGAGAAAGTATTTCTCCAGTGAAATGCCGATGACTGAATCCTCTATTGATTCTTCCATTACCGGAGACCTCTACGTATCTATGGGCGCACAAACTGCTGACGGTGCATGGATTGTTCGTGCTTACGACAAACCATACGTAACTTGGATCTGGTGGGGGTGCATCATTATGTCCCTGGGTGCATTGTTAGCGATGTTTGATAAACGTTATCGCATTCTTCGTCGTAAGGATGCTGATAAATATGGCGCTAGATAACCGAGATAAAAGATGAAATTGAAATATATCGTTCCGCTGGTTTTATTTCTGGCGTTAGTAATTTTCTTTGTCGTAGGTCTGGGGAAGGATCCTCGTGAAGTTCCTTCTCCGCTTATCGATAAACCGGCTCCTGAATTTGCTCTTCCAAGGCTTGACGACCCTTCAAAGGTTGTCAGCAAGAAAGATATGCTTGGTCAGGTTTGGTTGATGAATGTTTGGTCTTCCTGGTGCGGTTCTTGTAAGTACGAGCATCCTAATCTAGTGAAGATTGGCAAAAGCGGTCAGAAAGTGCTTCCGATCGTTGGATTGAATTATAAAGATACGGACGGTGCCGCCGTACGGACATTAAGAACGACAGGCGACCCCTATGATTTCTCTGTTAAAGATCCTACAGGTGAAACCGGTATTGAGTTCGGAGTCTACGGTGTTCCCGAAACGTTCGTCATTGATAAGAAAGGAGTCATTCGCTATAAGCAGATTGGACCGATTACTGACGAAGTCTGGGAAAAGACCATGTATCCGTTAATTAAAAAATTAAAGGCAGAATGATGAAAAAATTTCTTTTCTTACTTTGTGCTTTAATTTCTCTTAGCTGTTTTGCTCAAGCGCCGCAGTCCCCCGGAGCCGCTCCGGACGTTAAACCGACAATCCTTGATCCGGTTGCAAATAAGAGAGTCGCAGAAATTTCTAGCCAGCTTAGGTGCTTAGTTTGTCAAAATCAGTCAATCGCAGATTCCAATGCCGAGTTAGCTATTGACTTGAAGAACCAGGTAGTTAAGCAAATTGCCGCCGGCAAGACTAATGAGCAAATCATTGATTTTATGGTTGAAAGGTACGGAGATTTCGTTCTTTACAATCCCCCCTTCAAATTAAGTACTTTGCTTTTATGGGTTGGACCGGCTTTATTCTTCGTGTTTGCCCTGGCTGCTTTGTTCTGGACATTAATTAAGAGAAAGCAGCAAAAAGCCAAACCTTTGACAGCAGAAGAAAAAGCGAGAGCTGAAGCGTTGCTGAAAGGTACAAAGAGCAACACTAAAAAAGGAGCCGTCTAATGACTACTTTATTCCTGTGGATGGGGTTTTTGACTATCCTTTTACTCTTGATCTTGATTGTTCCTTTATGTACTAATCGAGCCAAGAAGCAAAAGGAAAGTCTTCCGCAGATTAATGTCGATATTTACCGAGATCAATTTAAAGAGCTTGAAAATGAGCTGGCTCGGGGAGCTATCTCTCAACAAGAGTACGACGAGGGAAGAGAAGAACTTGAAAGAAGAGTTCTCGAAGACACCGCGGTAGACAATCAAGTTTCTTACAGCAGTGGAAAAGCGGGTATCTACACGGCTTTTGCTCTCGTGCTTTTAGTTCCGTTTGTGGCTGCCGCTATGTGGTTGATAACACAGCCTCTCGGCGATTTCAGACTTGACGGTGGTAAATACGAAGGTATCGTCGATTACAACACTGGTCAAGTGGTTAAGAATACGGGAGAAATGCATGATATGGATTCCGCTATTCTGAAGTTGAAGCAGCACCTTGATGCAGAGCCTGGTGATATTAACGGCTGGATGATGTACGGAAGAACTCTTCTTACTCTTCGTAAATATCCTCAGGCGGCCGATGCATTTGAGCATGCACTCCATTTAGCGCCGGGCAATCCTGTCATCATGGTTGATTTAGCTGATGCTATTGCAATGGTCCAGAATCAAGATCTCACCGGCCGTCCGTGGGAACTTGTCAACAAAGCCTTATCTGTGGATCCAACCAATTGGAAAGCCCTGATGATGGGAGGTACGGATTACTTCAACCACGGTGACTACCGGATGGCTGTAATGTATTGGGAAAGACTTCTTAAGCATCTTTCGCCAAACGACAATCTTGTCCCAGCTGTGAAGGGCAGTATCCAGGAGGCTCGCTCATTGGGTCAGATCGTTGGTCCGGTTCAAGATACTCTTCCATTTGGAAAACCTCATGGAAACAACTCTTCTCCTGTGCCAATGGTCAGCCAGATGATGCAAGGCGGAACCTCTGCAATGAGCCAGTCTATTGTGCCTGGAGACGGTCATTCTCCGGAGGCTCACAAAGTTGAGAAGGCTAAGCCTACTCACAGTATCTCCGGCACCGTAGAGCTTTCTCCGGATCTCATTGAAAAGATGGGGGACCACACTACTCTTTATGTGACTGCCCGACCTGCTTCCGGTAGTCGTGCTCCGATCGCTCAGTTCCAAATGAAGGTGTTAGATTTTCCTGCCCATTTCACTGTGGATAACACCATGACGCCTCCGATGGATATGGGAGCTGGAACTTTGGATCAACATAAAGAAGTTATCGTGACCGCACGTCTTGGCAAAGCCGGTTCCATCATGCCTGCCGCCGGTGATTTAGAGGGAACTACAGGCCAGCCGATACCGGTGAATTCTAAAGAGGTAAAAATTATATTGAACAAAGTCAGATAACCTTATATCGACGCAAAACTTAGGGCCGTTTCGACGGCCTTTTTTCATCTTTCCGTTTTTCTTTTTTGCACAAATATTTGGTAGTGCTTGGGCTTTTATACCTACCCCTTTTGGAGTAGATAGAAGGTAATAGGTGATAGAGATAGGCGTTAAGCTTGATTTAATAAAGTTCCTCGATCAAAATGTAAGTGTTGGTAAAAAATTTACCCCACTAACTCGGAGAACAACATGAGAAAGATGAACAATCTGCTCTCTATTTTGGCGGTTCTTGCTCTCTCTGGAACGGCCTCTGCAGCTCTGGCGCAGGCTCCGGCCCAGCCAAATGCAGCTTCTGCAACGTGTGTGGCTTGTCACTCTAACATTGGCGCTATGCACCAAGGAAATAAGCATCAAAACTTACCTTGCGCAACATGCCACGAAGGTACAGATAAGCACCTAACGAATCCAAAACAGAAACCTACTGTGTCTATGAATCCTCAGCAATGCGGCACTTGCCATGCTGATCAGTTCAAGACAATGTACCAAGCAAATCCTCATTCGATTGCTCGCAACTCCAAGAAGAATTCTGACAGCATCGCTCCTAACCCATTCTTTGATGAAGCACTGGGAGCCCACGGCTTTACTAAGGAACATAACCTTTTGAGAGCTCACGCATACGGCGCTGTTGACCAATTCTTGGCTGATCGCTCTTTCGGTGGACGTTTCGTTCCTAAAGACGGCTGGTTATTCTTCGGTGAAAACGGCGGTTTCTTCGGCGTTTGGGACAAGATTAAAGACACTATGCCGGATAACAATCAGCAGAAACCTCATAAACCTGGTACTGCCGCTGCTGCCAATCCGGTTTGCTGGACATGTAAGTCTTCTGACCTCATGATGGATTGGGCCTACTTGGGTGATCCTAAGGCCGGCGCAAAATGGTCAAGAGCATCTAATCCCGTTGAACTTGTCCGCAACATCAATCATGCTTTGAACTGTAACCTCTGCCATGATCCGCACAGCGCTCAGCCGCGCGTTATCAGAGATGCTTTGATCCAAGCCGTTACACGTACTGATTATCCGACTCTCTACTCAGAATCTGCCAACAAGACTCCGGTAGACGTTAAGGATATGGGTCTGCGCGGTTTCACAAGAAAGATTGCTATCTTAGGTAAACCGGACAGCAAGTTGATGTGCGCACAGTGCCACGTTGAATACAACTGCAACCCGGGTACCGATCCTGCTACAGGCAAGCCAATCAAGATGGATGACGCCAGAACCAATCTCTTCCCATTGGTTGATGTCACCAAGATTGATGATTTCTACAAACATGCATCTTTCAAAGATTTCAAACACAACCAGACAGGCGCTCTTCTTACTAAGATGCAGCACCCTGATACAGAAATCTATTGGAATTCTACTCATGACAAAGCAGGCGTAGGTTGCGCCGCATGCCATATGCCTAAGGTCAAGAATGAAAAGGGTGAAACCTATACATCTCACTGGGCAACCAATCCGAGAGCTTATGTTCAGGAAACTTGCCTGCAATGCCACAAAGATAAGACCGAAGAACACATGACACGAGTCATGGACGCTCAGAAGGCTTACTACATGGGCAAGCTTAGAGAAACTGAAGGTGCTATGTCTCAAATGTTCATCGCCTTTAGAGAAGCTAAAGACGCTGGCATCACAGGAGAACCTATCAAACAGGCTCAAGACCTTCACTCCGTTGCTCATACAAACTGGGAATGGTGGACAGCTGCTAACGGCGCATGGTTCCACAATCCGCAGCAGGCACAGGCTTCTTTAGCTAAGGCTACTGATTCTGCTAAGGCCGCAACAAAGATCTTAAGAGACGCAGTTGCTGCTAAGGTACAAGGTCAACAACAAGCTAAGAAGTAATTAGTAGTTATTCAGGCCTAAGGGAAGTCTCCACTCCTTTAGGCCTTTTTTGAGTCTTTAGGACGGTAAAATCAGAAAAAAAGGCCTCCATGATGAATAACAACCTTTCAAGTCCTAAAGATTTTGAAGCCATCTTTTTGGTTTCCATTGCACACGCAAGTTCTCATTTCTACCATTTAGTAATTCCGTCTTTGTTTCCTTGGCTGATGCCAGCATTTGACTTGAATTTCATTCAAGCCGGCGCCTTGATGACAACTTTTTTTGTAACGAGCGCAGTAGGACAATCGGCCAGCGGCTTTTTTGTTGATAAGACGGGCCCGAAAGCCGGAATGTATCTAGGTTTGGTACTTTTGGCATCTAGTGCGATTGTGCTGGGCCTCTCAGTCAATTATGCAATGCTGTTTTTAGCGGCTGCTTTAGCAGGAGCGGGCAACTCGGTATTCCATCCGGCCGATTACAGTCTGATGAATTACAACATCTCTAAACCGATGTTAGGACATGCGTTCGCCTGGCATACGTTCACCGGAAATATTGGCTGGGCCATCTGTCCGCTATTTATGGTTTTGATAGCGGAACACTATGGATGGCGAGCGGCGGCCTTTGCAGCTTCTTCGATAGCAATTATCGTTTTGATTGTTGAATTGGCCAGAAGCTCGGTGTTTGCCAACGACCAACGTAATGATAAGAGCGTTGACAAGAAGGCTTCAAGCGGAAATGCTTTTAGTTTTCTTTCCGAGAAAGCTGTTTGGCAGTGCTTTTTCTTCTTTTTCTTTACCGCCGGTGCCTTCGGCGTTCTTCAAAGTTTCAGTCAAACTATCTTTAATCATTTATATAACCTGGATTTAAAGAGTGCTTCGACTGCATTGACAGCTTATTTGGTATGTTCCGGCGTCGGCTGTCTCTTAGGGGGCTTCTTTACTAATCAGGAAAAACTCAGCAACGGAGCAGTAGTGGCCATTGCGTTAAGCTTTTCTGCCTTGATGTCCTTACTGTTGGCTTCCTGTATTTTGACTGGTTATTGGGCCATTCTATTTATGGGCGCTATGGGTTTAGGCACCGGAATCGCAAGTCCTAGCCGAGACATCATGATCAGGAAAGCCACAATCAATAAACTGGGAATGAAATCTATCGGCCGAGTTTATGGCTTTACCTACTGTGGAATGGATGTCGGGCAGTCATTGTCTCCCGTGGTTTTTGCCCCGCTGTTGGATGCCCAGATGTTTATGGCAGCTTTGTTTGGAGTAGCTATACTTCAGACTTTGGCAATTTTCACGGCCCTTAGCGTTGACAGCGGACAAAAGTCTTCTCTAGATCTCGCAACTTAAGAAATTTGATTTATGACTTTTTCTTCGTCTCAAATATATTTTTTTATATGTGCAGCCTTGATGATCGGTTTACTGCTGGTATGTCTTTGGGTTGGAATGAAGGGACTATTTCAAGGGCGCAAAGAATTTGAGACGCAGGAACTCAATAGCTATGTTTACTCAGATGAACTAGCTGAACTTGAAAGGGATTTAGATCGAGGCAGCATCACCCGGGCACAGTTTGATGAGGGGAAAGAAGAGCTCGAACGCCGTGCTCTGGAAGAAGCAAATTATTTAGATGCTCCGGTGAAAAGTCATCCCAAAGAAAAATTATTTTTCTTAGGACTTGGAGTCCTAATTCCTATCTCCGCAATCGTAATCTATCTTTACGTGGGTAATCCTTCTTTGATTGGGTACCATATTGAAAGTGAGAAGTCTCATTGGAATGAAAGGGGAGAGGTCTTCTTTGATGAAAATGCTCCTTTGGAAGAAGATAAACTAAGAGAGTATCTAAAAGAATCACCTAAAGATGTTAGAGGATGGTTGACGTTAGCCAGACTTCTTAATCAAAAGAAAAAACCTGACGAGGCTTTACAAGCTTTCAATAAGGCTTTCTCTTTGTCCAATAAAATTTCAGAAGATCCTGATTCCGTGTTGGAGAGAGCTCTGACCATGTTGGAAACAGGAAAACCTGAGAATTATTCTGAGGCTAAAAAAGAGCTTTCCAGAGTGATTGAAATGAACTCGGGAAATGTAAGGCCTTACGAAGTCTTAGGTATTTTGTGTTTTAACGAAGGAAAATATGAAGAAGCCGCCAAGTATTGGACAGAAGCTCTGGGTTACTACCCGGAAAACTCGGCGACTCGATCTTATCTTCTTGACGTGATTGGCGAAGCGAAGAATAGGGCTTCTCTAAATTTAACTCGCTAAAGAAATTGTCATTTCACAGGGTTTGCAGTGGAACTTGGCAATTAGTACGGTTTTACCGCTGACTAACTTAAGCGGTGTGGGTTTAATTTTTTCTCCGCGCTTCCTAGCTTCTTTAGGACAAAGATTTAAGCTGTAGCGGATGCAGTGTTTGCATCTCATCAGTTCGGCCTGAGGATTCTTGTGACCGTCTTCTAAAGCGGTTTCTACTATCTTGAAGCCGTGCTTCTCATAGAACTCTCTAGCCTTTTGATTTAAGACGTTCCCTCTATAGTCCAGCAAA
This sequence comes from Turicimonas sp. TL08, assembly GCF_054660695.1. Taxonomy (NCBI): domain Bacteria; kingdom Pseudomonadati; phylum Pseudomonadota; class Betaproteobacteria; order Burkholderiales; family Sutterellaceae; genus Turicimonas; species Turicimonas sp. TL08. The sequence continues at coordinate 30,479 of NZ_BAAGDP010000012.1, read as the reverse complement.
GGGTTTTCTGCGAAGAAAGCACCGGGCTCTTTGGCCTGAGCCTTCGGCAGTTTAGAAAAAGAACTTATCCGTTTGGTTTCTAACTGTTCAATGACGGTTCTTCTCAGACTGTTGACCGCCGAAGCCGGGAGAAATCTGATGGTATCGCCTTCGACGGAGATTTCGTCAGAATCAAAAATAGTGTTGCCTAATTTACCTAGGGATTTTTTAATTTGAGTCAGAGCGTTTTCTCTGTTCTTCGCCTCATCAAAATTATTTGGTACCGAGACGGTTGAAACATTTCCGTCTTTGTCAGAAGCATAGACAGTCAGAGAATCATCAGAAAACTTAGCCTCAATCTTGATGGGAATCTTTCTGAGAGAGGTTGTGGCATTCATCTTTTTCAGCCAAGCCGCATCTTTGTTGCGCATCAGCTCCATGCCTACGGCCAATCCTGAAATCCTCCCGGTATGCTCGCGTGTATGGAGAGTCCAAAGATTGGTTGCATCCGGTACTTTTTCGGCCCTATTTACCAGGAATCCTGAAAGCTCGTCTTTATCATTCCAGAAGGTTAGACCGTCTCCATTATTGAATTCGTGTTTGCTTCTTACCGTGACGGAAAAATTATCTATTTTGACAACTTTGCCTATGATGTCGCCTGTCTTTTTGGGAGAGTTAAAACAAGCTATATCAGGCTGTCTTCCATTGACAAAATAATCAGTACCTCCGCGATTGAAGGCGTTGTTGACATCGGGATCAAAGAAAAATTCAATCTTTCCTTCACTAGATTTAGCAAAAGAGGGGTTTTGAGACAAGAATTGATCCAGCAGACGCCGATAATGTGCCGTTGTATTTTTTACATACGCTGCATCTTTATATCTTCCCTCAATTTTGAAACTTCTCACACCGGCTTCGATTAAGGCCGGAAGGTTTGCACTCTGGTTGTTGTCTTTGAGTGAAAGAACATGCTCATTGAGTCCGAGTACTTTGCCTTCCTCATCATAAACATCGAAGGGAAGGCGGCAAACTTGCGAGCATTCTCCGCGGTTTGCGCTGCGATTTTTCAGAACTTGACTTGCGTAGCATTGACCGCTGTAGCTTACACAGAGAGCGCCGTGAATAAAAAATTCGATTCTGGCTTTTTCCAAAGAATCATAGATTGCTTTAATTTGGTGGAGATCTAGCTCTCGGGCAGGTACGATTTGTGAGAAACCGGCATTCTCTAAGAATTTTGCCTTTTCAGCGGTACGAATATCGCATTGAGTAGAGGCATGCAGCTGAATGGGAGGAAGATCACACATCAGTAGTCCCATATCTTGGACAATTAGAGCATCAATGCCGATATTCCAGGCTTTGTGGGCCAGTTCTACTGCTTGTTCGAGTTCTTTATCTTTCAGCAAGGTATTTAACGTCAGATAAACTCGTGAACGATATTGGTGTGCATACTTAACTAATCTTTCTAAGTCCTCTAGGCTGTTGCCTGCATTAGCACGGGCGCCGAAAGAAGGGCCTCCGATATAAACGGCATCGGCTCCGTGAGAGATTGCTTCAATACCGATATCAGCATTTTTAGCCGGACTTAAAAGTTCTAATTCTTGAGGAGAGGACATAGAAAAAAATAAACCCACGCAAGTGGGTTGAAGAAAAAGTTAGTGGGTTAACGGCAGTGATCGTATTTGAGAAGGTCTAAGACTTCCAGGTTAGTCTGCCTTTGTTTGGCGATATCGTAAGGGGCCAAAGCATCATTGTTGCAAAAATCTTTCCGGGCACCGGCATTTAAGAGAAGTTTCACGGTTTCTGCATTTCCGTCTCTTGCCGCCATATATAAGGGAGTTATACCGCGCAGAGTTCTTGCGTTGAGATCTGCTCCGCCTCTCAGAAGCAGCGGAATAATTTCGTTGTTGCTTGAGGCAGCTGCATAGTGCAGGGGAGTCCAGTGTCCCGGGTTATTAACGGAAGCTCCCTTAGCTAATAATTTCTTTGCGATACCATTTTCTTTATAAAAAATAGCAAGCATCAAGGGAGTTTCATACAGCACATTCGGTTTGTTCAAATCAATATTTTTTTGATTGAGAAGTAAGTCGATTACATCATAGGACTTATTGCGGATTGCGCGGGATAAAAGAGGATCAGCGTTTCCGCCCGGAGTTGCCGTATTGGGATCAAAACCTTGTTTAAGAAGCGGGGCTAGATCGTCAGGACGGTTATTAAGGGCTGCATCAATGGCATCTTCATAAGAAGAAGCCAAAGCTGCTCCGGAAACAAAAATGGTCGCCGCGACCGTCAAAATAAATCTTTTAACCTTCATACCGAGCCTTACTAAAAAGTCGAAAAAAATTTTCTGTCGTGGCTTCTTCGACCTCCTCTAAAGAAATCGAACGAAGCTCAGCAATTTTTTTCGCTACGTAAATTACTTTAGACGGATCATTTCGCTTTCCTCTAAATGGCACGGGAGCCAAATAAGGACAATCTGTCTCAACTAATATTCTTTCAAGCGGGATAGACGAAGCAACGCTTTGAATATCAACCGCATTTTTAAACGTCACAATACCTGAAAACGAAATGTAGCCGCCCATTTCCAACGCAACTTGGGCCATCTTTTGATCACCACAGAAGCAATGAAGGACAAATCCGCATTCTTCTGCGTGATTGTCTTGAAGAATTCTCATCGTATCTTCATTGGCATCGCGGGAGTGAACAATTACCGGCAGATTGGCTTTTCTTGCTGCCTGAATATGAAGTGCAAATCTTTCTCTTTGCCAGTCCAAAGGTTCGGAGTTGTAGTAATAGTCGAGTCCGCACTCTCCTATTCCAACTACTTTTTCATCGGTTGAAAGAGCAACCAGCTCTTCAATCGTTGCCTCGGAAATGTCGTCATCCGTGCTCGGATGAACTCCGACGGAGCACCAAATATTTTTGTGAGATTTAGAAAATGAAAGGCAGCGAGGAAACTCTCTTAAGGCACAGCAAACCGTCAATGCGCCTTTCACATTATTCTTTTCCATTTCAGAAAAAATGCGAGGAAGTTCTTCGACAAACTCCGGGCTGTCGATGTGGCAATGTGAATCTATGAGCATAGGTAAGAGAGCTTATGAAAGACGTTCAAAATGAAGGAAGCCGCCTTCATAGCTTAAATATCCGCCTCTGGTCTTGCCGTTTTCAAAATCCCAGTCAGGAAGTACCCAACGGTCAAAACGGAAGTCGTCATTGACGTGAGTGTGATGAGCGGGTTTATGAGTATGCCCGTGAATGACAGTAGCTACATTTGCCTGGCGCGCTGCTCTGGCTACATCATGGACAACGACATCCATTAATTCATAACTTTTATGAGTATTCTCGTCTTTGCTTTGGTCTCGAAGGCTGTTGGCTAAGTCGATTCTGTGTTTCAGTTTTTCCTGCAGAATGGAAACCTGCACATCGGGATTTCGGAGTGTAGAGCGGAACTGTTGATAATCCTTGTCGAGGGTGCACCACTCATCGCCGTGAGAAAGCAGTATCCTTTCGTGGCCTGCGTAGGTGACAACCGGATCGGAAATCAGGATTGCGCCGGTTTGTTTCTCGAAGACTTTTCCTAAAAGAAAATCCCGATTGCCGTGCATTGCGTACAGGCTTTTTCCTAAAAGCCTGTAGTTCTTAAGGGCGTTGATAATATCCGGGAAGGCGTCAATGTGGTCGTCACCTGCCCAGAATTCAAATAAATCACCCAAAATTATCAGTTCATTGAATTTGATGGCATCTCGCCTTAAAAACTGGAAAAACGCTTCTTTCGTAGCTTGTTTGTCATTAGACAAATGAAGGTCTGCAATAAACACAGGCTTTCCCAGAGCGGGAAGCTGCTTTACACAAGAATTGATAGGAGCGATGCCATCAAAAGACACTTAGATCACCTCTGCTTTTTCGATAATCACATCTTCAGCAGGAACATCCTGATGAGGGAAATGACTTGTTGTTCTAACTTGGGCGATCTTATCAACAACTTCTTCCCCAGCGACAACTTTTCCGAAAACTGCATAACCCCAACCTTGGGAAGTTTCGCTGCGGAAGTCTAAGAAGTTGTTGTTAGCAACGTTGATGAAGAACTGGGCGGAAGCGGAGTGAGGATCGCTTGTGCGGGCCATAGAAATGGTGTACTTGTCGTTCTTTAAGCCGTTGTTAGCTTCGTTTCTGATCGGGGCTCTTGTTTCTTTTTGAACCATGTCGGGAGTAAAGCCGCCTCCCTGGATCATGAAGCCGGGAATAACACGGTGGAAAATAACGCCGTTGTAAAAACCGTCTTTGACATATTGTTCAAAGTTAGCGGCTGTAACAGGAGCGTTTTTGAAATCCAGTTCAACGTCGATGACGCCGAAGTTTGTAGTTAAACGAATCATTTGTTTTTCCTTCTTTATTTCAAAATTTCAACAGACTTAATTTCGATAGGTCTTACAGGAACGTCGTCGTGGAAGCCCTTTGAGGTTGTCGGCTGGCGTACGATTTTTCTCACGGTATCCATGCCGGAGACGACATGACCGAAAACAGCATACCCGTCATTGGAGGCAGAGGCATTTAAAAAATCGTTGTCCTTAACATTAATGAAGAATTGGCTTGTAGCAGAATTCGGATCATTGGTTCTTGCCATGGCCACGGTTCCTACGTTATTTTTCAATCCGTTTTTAGCTTCAAGCGGGATCGGAGCATGAGTTTTTTTCTGCTGCATGGAGGCAGTAAAACCGCCCCCTTGAATCATGAATCCCGGAATCACACGGTGGAAAATAGTGTTGGTGTAAAAACCTTCCTTGGCGTAATTCAAAAAATTAGCGCAGGTCTTAGGAGCTTTTTGTTCATCAAGCTCAATTACGATTCTGCCTTCAGTGGTATTGATTGCAACCTTCTGTCCGGCATAAGCACCTGTACAGACGGCTAATGCAATGACTGCAGAAGCAATAATTTTCTTATTAAATATCATATTCAAAACCTAATAAATTTCCTGGCTTCCTTGAGCCAATCTTTGGATTGTATTAGCAGCAAAAAGAAAATGGACAAAATTACTTACTTAAGAGCTCTCTAATCGTTTCTAATTTTGTCTTGGTGTTTTTGCTTTTCGGAGAAAGCTTTAAGGCTTCCCCGTAAGATTGGGCTGCCAATGCAAGGTATACGTCACCGAGGTTGTTGTAGGTCGTAAAGGACTTGGCATTGTTGGAAAGGGCTTGTTCCAACAGTTCTTTGGCACGGCCCAGATTTCCTTCCCCTGCATAAAGTACAGCTAAGTTGTTGTAAGGTTCGGCGATTTCCGGATATTCTCGAATCAGTTCTTCAAAAGCTTCTTTTGCTTCCTTGTTTCTCTTGAGGTCGGAGAGAATGACGCCGCGGATGAATCGGAGCTGAACGTTCTTAGGATTGTTTTCAATCTCTTTTTCTGCAAGAGCTAAGGCATCTGCACGTTTGCCGCGATAAATTAGTTGGTTGACGTCCCTTACCGGATTGATAACTTCATTTTCTTCAGGCTGAAAAAGTTGGGCCTGCGTTGATGTCAAAGAGGCGGAGCCTAGCAGCAAGGAGAAGCAAAGAAGGGAAACTAATTTCGAAATGCGCATTTCTTAACTATCCAAAGTCATTGAACAAAACTTATAATCAATAGATTGTAACCTTAGAACCACGGGGAGCGAAGCCCCGTCATTTAGAACGGTAATAGTTAGGATGACTTATGGCCCTAAAAATTTATAACACTCTGACTCGAAAAGTTGAACCTTTCAAATCCATTGAACCGGGGAAGGCCGGAATGTATGTTTGCGGGGTCACGGTTTACGACGATTGTCACATTGGTCATGGAAGGACCTTTATCGCTTTTGATGTCGCACGAAGATGGTTGGAAAAAAGCGGCTATGAGGTTAAATTCGTTCGAAATATTACCGACGTAGACGACAAAATCATCAAAAGATCGGCCGAAAGAGGAATTCTTCCTGAAGAGCTGAGCAAAATTTATGCAGAAAGAATGCAGGAAGATTTTGCTGAACTGGGCTGCCTTCCTCCAACTCACGAACCTCGCGCTACAGCCTACATTCCGCAAATGCTTTCTCTCATCGAGAAGTTGGAAGAAAAAGGATATGCATATCAAGACAAAGGCGGAGACGTGGACTTTGCCGTGCGTAATTTCAAGGATTACGGCGAGCTCTCCGGAAAGAAGATTGATGAACTTCGTGCAGGAGAACGAGTTTCAATTGATGAGACAAAACGTGATCCGTTAGATTTCGTGTTATGGAAAAAAGCAAAACCCGGTGAACCGCAATGGGATAGCAAATGGGGTAAGGGAAGACCGGGTTGGCATATCGAATGTTCCGCAATGGCATGCGAACTTCTCGGAGAGACAATCGATATCCATGCAGGCGGTCCTGATTTGAAGTTCCCTCACCACGAAAACGAGATTGCTCAGAGCCAGGCGGCAACGGGCAAGAAATTCGTAAACACTTGGATGCACTCGGGGCCTCTTCGCGTCAATGGAGAGAAGATGAGCAAGTCTTTAGGAAACTTCTGGACTATCCGTGATGCATTGAAAGAAACAAACAAGCAATATGGCCAAGGAAACGGAAACGAAACTTTGCGTTTCTTCTTGCTTAAGTCTCAATACAGAAGCCCTATCGACTTTTCTTCTGCTCTTGTTGAAGACGCTCATACAGGTTTGACCCGTCTCTACAATGCGTTAAAAGAAGTGGCTCCTGACGAACAGCCGTTGGATTGGAATGAAAAGCACGCAGCTAAATTTAAAGAGGCAATGGATGATGACTTCAATACGGCGTTGGCTGTCTCCGTGCTGTTTGAATTGGCAAATGAAGTCAATTCCACTAAGTCTCCTGAATTGGCCCGCCAACTCAAAAAGCTAGGTGAAGTTCTGGGGCTCCTCCAGCTGAATCCTGAGAAATTCATTAAGGGAGCAGTAGAAGGAGTGGATGCCGCCTGGGTTGAAGAAATGATTCAGAAGCGCAAGGAGGCTAAAAAGAACAAAGATTTTGGTACTGCAGATGCGATCCGTCAGGAATTGAAGGATAAAGGCATTGTTCTTGAAGACAAGCCGGGCGGAATTACTGAATGGAAGAAGGCCTAAACCATGACAGATGTCTTAGCCGGAGTAACACCGGTTCTTCCCGGTTGGTGGAATGAAGCGTGTGAGGAGTTAAGCAAACGTGATGAAAAGATGGCAGAGCTGATTAATGTTTACTCCCATACAGCTCTGACTTCAGTTCAAGATCCTTTTGGAACTTTGATTAGATCCGTCATCGGTCAACAAATTTCAACGAAAGCGGCTCAAACAATTTGGAGAAATTTTGCGGCGGCTTGCCCTGAGATGACTCCCCAGCGAGTCGCAAAGAAACACCGAAGAACTTTGAGAAGCTGCGGTCTGTCCGAGAGAAAAATAGATTACATCTTAGATATTTGCCGTTATTTCCTGGAAGAAAACATCACCTTTGAGCTATTGGAGGGTATGTCAGAACAGGAAATCATTGACAGCCTTACCTCGATTAAAGGAGTAGGACGTTGGACGGCTGAGATGTTTTTAATCTTTACCATGGGAAGGCAGAATGTGTTCCCTGTTGCTGACTTAGGCATAATTAAAGCAATAGAAAAGCTTTACTTTTCTGCTGAGGAACTTCAGGCTCTTGATGCTCGGCAAAAGCAAATAAAAATACTTAAACTTTCTGAAAACTGGGCACCATACAAAACAGCTGCCAGCTGGTTTTTGTGGAGAAGCTTAAATAATTCGCCCGTGAGATATTAAATATGGCTAAATTAACTTACCTTGAATTTGAAAAACCAGTTTCGGTTTTGGAAGATAAAATTGCGGAACTTCAAAAAGTAAGCGAAGATCCCAATTCCATCAATATCCAAAGTGAAATTGATAAGCTGGAAAGAAAAAAGACCAAGCTTCTCAAAGATATCTACAGCAAGCTCACTCCATGGAATGTCTCTTTAGTTGCGCGTCATCCGCAGAGACCATATACCCTTGATTACATCAATACCATTTTTACCGACTTTCATGAGCTTCACGGAGATAGAAGCTATGCGGACGACCTCTCAATCGTCGGCGGTTTAGCCCGTTTTAACGGTCACAGTGTGATGGTTATCGGTCATCAGAAGGGGCGCGATACCAAGGAAAGAACTTTGAGAAATTTCGGCATGAGCCGTCCGGAAGGCTATCGCAAAGCATTACGACTGATGAAGCTTGCGGAAAAATTCAACATTCCTCTGTTTACTTTTGTTGATACCCCGGGAGCCTATCCCGGAATCGGGGCGGAAGAAAGAGGCCAGTCGGAAGCTATCGGACATAACTTATATGCAATGAGCCAGCTCCGAGTTCCGATTATCACTACAATCATTGGAGAAGGCGGCTCCGGAGGAGCTCTGGCGATTGCAGTTTGCGACGTTTTACAGATGCTTCAAAACAGTACGTATTCCGTGATTTCTCCCGAAGGGTGCGCTTCCATTCTTTGGAAGAGTGCGGCGAAAGCCCCGGAAGCGGCCGAGGCTTTGTGCTTGACTGCACCTAAATTAAAAGAGCTGGGCTTGGTCGACAAAGTTATTCCTGAGCCTGTAGGCGGAGCTCATCGCGATCTTGCTGCAATGTCCGCTACTTTAAAACGGAACCTAAATGAATCACTCCGAGTTCTCAAGAGAATGTCTGTAGAGGAACTTTTGGAGAACCGACATCGGAAGTTAATGAATTTCGGTAGTTTTTCTGAACAAGGATAACGAGAAAGATGAGCATAGTGCCCAGTGCTGCTAAAGAGGTTAACGCTGCTATAGAAAAGCTCTATAAGGATCTCTCTGAACGCGGTGACGGCTTAGAGAGTTTCGTTAATAAGAAAATAGATCTTGTCGTGGCAGTCTCGGGAGGCTGTGACTCCGTTAGTCTCCTTAAAGCCATCGCTGGGTATGAATCACCTTTGAAAGGCCGAGTAATCTGTGTTTATGTTAATCACCACATTTCTCCCAATGCGGATAAATGGGCGGCTAAATGCAAAGCCAGAGCAAAGAAGCTTAATGTTGAGTTCGTAGAAAAAGACGTTTTTATTCGCAGCAAAGAACAAGGGCTTGAGGCCGAGGCCAGAACTTTGCGTTACAGGGCGCTTAATGAAGTAGCGGAGGTTGAAAACTGTTCTGCTATTGTGACGGCACACCATTTAGATGACCAAATCGAAACCTTTTTGATTCAATGGATGAGAGGTTCGGGGCTTAGCGGTTTGATAGGTATGCCTTACATCAAAGAAGGAAAAATTCCCGTCGTCCGTCCGTTTTTGAAGATTCCCAGAAAACGCCTTGAGACGTATGCAAGAAGCCAACATATGCGCTGGGTGGAGGATGACAGTAACACTGACGAATCTTATCTTAGAAATTTTTTGCGTCTGAATGTCATTCCGGAGCTTGAACGAGCTAGGGCAGGATTTAAATCTGCCGCTGGCCGCAGCATTGAAATTTTGGGAGAAACCTCCCAAATCCTGAATGATGTTGATGAGAAAGCGCTTCAAAAGTGTTCAGACGAGGAAGGAAATGTCCGATTAGACAGGTGGCAGAAATTTTCTCTTCCGCTCCAAGCCAGAGTATTCAGATTGTGGCTGCAGAAAAAAGAATTTCCTCCGCTTCCGCGCACTCGACTTGAGGAAATCCTCAGACAGATTAGAGAGAGCAAGAAAAAGGCAATATGCCTTCGCTCACAAGGCAAAAAGTCAATCGTTGTGAATGGAAGAACTCTTCTTATAAGAGAGGTGACTTCTGATGAAAATCCGGATTATTCCGTTGAATTTACTTGGAACGGCGAAAAGGAGATGCGCTTCAAGGGATTAGCGGGAACTTTGCGGTTTGTTGAAAGTCCGGACGGGTTCGAGGATTGTTACCTGAAGGAAAAGCCGCTTCTGTTTACTTTGGCTAAAAAATCCCGTACTCGCATAAAAATAAAAAAATTAAGACCTTCAAAGACATTAAAAGCTCTTTACCAAGAGATGAATATTCCCGAGTATGAAAGAGGGAGGGTGCCTAAGATTATTCGTGACGGTAAATTAATCTATGTAGCCGGAATCGGAGAAGAAATCCGAGAGAAACTCTATCAAGGAGACGGCAAGAAGTACTCTTTCGAATGGGTTGAAGATCATCTCCTTTAACAGCGACGCCTCCGTTTCGGAGGCGTCGCATTAAGAGCTTGAATAAAAAAGCTTATTTTGCCGGTGTGGTCAGGAGGGCTTCCGGATCAGAGAATTCGGAACCGCTTGCTCTCTCGAACATTTGGAGAAGCGATTGGACCGTTAAGTTTTTCTTCTTTTCTCCTTCAACATCAACAACCACGCGTCCCTCGTGCATCATGATTAAACGATTGCCGAAGCGCAAAGCGTCTCTCATGTTGTGAGTAATCATGAGGGTCGTAAGTTTTCCTTCCTCGACGCGTTTCTTAGTCAGCATTAAAACTTTTTCAGCAGTCTTCGGATCGAGCGCAGCAGTATGTTCGTCCAGGAGCAAAATTTGCGGCTTCACCAAAGTGGCCATCAGCAAGGTAATTGCTTGTCTTTGGCCGCCGGATAAAGTACCGATGCGAGTAGTGAGACGGTTCTCTAAACCTAGATCCAGTTCTTTAAGAAGCTGAGTAAAAGTCTCTTTTCTGCTGGCGTCTGCACTCCATCGAAGAGAAAGAGGCTGTCCTCGGCGGCTTGCCATAGCCAAGTTTTCCTCGACCTGCATATCTCCGGCCGTACCTTTCATAGGGTCTTGGAAGACTCGGCCGATGTATCGCGCACGAACAAATTCCGACATCTTAGTGACGTCTACGTCATTGATCTTAATTTGCCCTTCATCCGGTGGAAATACGCCGGCAATGCAGTTCATTAAGGTAGATTTACCCGAACCGTTGGAACCGATAACGGTAACGAAATCTCCTTCTTTTAGACGCAGATTGACGCCTTGAAGAGCTTTCTTTTCGTTTGGAGTTCCGTGAAAGAACGTTTTTCTCAAGTTAACAATCTCAAGCATCTTAGTACCTCCTTTGTTTCATGTAAGCGAATTTGCTTCTGATAAGAGGCAAAGAGAGGGCGATGGCAACCAAGATTGCGGTAAACAGCTTGAGATCGTTTGGAGGCATCCCCATTTCTAAGACGAGGGCGATGACGATACGATAAACGATGGAGCCGAGAACAACGGAAATAAGCCAGTTCTTAAAGCTTCTTGTACCGAATAAGACCTCACCGATAATGACTGAGGCCAAACCTATAACGATGGTGCCTGTTCCCATTCCCACGTCAGCGAAGCCGTTGCTTTGGGCTACTAGTGCGCCGGCAAGAGCAACCAAGCCGTTACTGATAAGGAGTCCGAGGATAACCATGAGGTCAGTATTGATGCCTTGAGCACGGGCCATTTGAGGATTGCAGCCGGTAGCGCGGATGGCTGTTCCTAGAACCGTTCCGAAGAACCAATACATGATGAGGCCGACGATAATGCAGGCGCAAAATCCAACAATAAATGTCGCAATGGATTGGCTTACACCAAAGGTGCTTTCTGTCAGGGTAAAGATAGTTTCATTGCGAAGCAAAGGAACATTAGCTTTGCCCATAACCATGAGATTGACGGAATATAAGCCAATCATGGTCAGGATACCGGAAAGAAGTGCCGGAATTTTGAGCTTGGTAGTTAAGATAGCCGTTACGGTACCGGCGGCACAGCCTGCAAGCACTGCAAGCAAAGTAGCAAGCCAAATAGGCTGATCACTTGCAATCAGGATAGCGGCAACGGCTGCTCCTAAGGGGAATGTTCCTTCAACCGACAAGTCTGCAATATCGAGAACTCGGAAGGTCAGGAACACCCCGAGAGCCATGATGGCCCACAAGAGCCCTTGCGAAATAGTGGATACAACTAAGTCAAACATTCTTATTTTTTATTATTTAACGACTTCATGGTTAAGATCGGCAGGGATCTTGGCGCCTAAGTTCTTGAGAGAAGATTCACTGATAAGAGTTTTGAATTCTTTCTGGAACTGAATTGCCATATCTTCAGGTTTGCTCTTTCCTTCGAGAATGTCGGCGGCCATGTTGCCGGCAATCTTGCCTAACTCATAATAGTCAATAGCAACGGAAGCAAAGCATCCTTCTTTGGTCATCCCGCCTTCACCGGCGAATATTGGAAGTTTTGCCGTTTCAGTAATTTTCAATAGAGCCGGGACTGCAGAAGCAATCGTGTTGTCTGTAGGTATATAAATTGCATCGACCTTTCCGACAAGACTTTGGGCTGCCTGCTGAATGTCATTGACGCTGGAAACTGTAGCCTCTTTAACTTCTAAGTTCTTAGCTTTAGCAATATCTTTAAAAATCTGAACTTGTCGTTCTGAGTTAATTTCACTGGAGGAATAGATAGTTCCGACTTTCTTGGTTTCCGGATAAATCTTGAGCATTAATTCAACCAATGTGTCGATTGGAGCCATGTCGGAAGAACCGGTGACGTTAGTGCCCGGCTTATCATTTTTCTTGACGAGTTTAGCAATTTCAAAGTCGGTGACAGCTGTGGCAACGATAGGAGTAGTTTTTGTTGCATTAGCCATCGTCTGGGCTGCCGGAGTTGCAATAGCACCGATTAAGTCAACTTTGTTGCTTGTAAAACGCTGGGCAATATTTCTAAGATTAGATTGGTCGGCCTGAGCGTTTTGGAAGTCAAACTTGACGTTCTTTCCTTCTTTGAAACCTCTGGCGGCAAGCGCATCAACAAAACCCTTGTTTGCTTCGTCTAAAGCTTTGTGTTCGACAAGCTGTACAACTCCGATGTTGTATTGTTTTTCAGCTGCGGTATTTTGTGGTGCGGCCTTCTTATCGTCGCAAGCTGTGAGGGTGAGAGCGGTCAAAACGGCAGCTCCCAAAAGGACTAAACGGTTTAACTTCATAATAAAACTCTTTTTATAAGTAAATAAACGTCTTTCTGATTGTATCAATGGGAAATTTTTAAGACGAAAATTGACAAACCTTTTTGAAGGAAAAACACTGAGAAGAATGAGCTATTGTTTTTTCTTTCTAACATCAAGAGGCAACGAACAAAAAAAGCCTTTGTGCGCTAAGGACAAAGGCTTTAAAAAAGGAAGGACAGGGGAGTCCTTCTTGAACAACTTATAGAATTTTGGACAAGAAACTCTTGGTTCTTTCGTTCTGAGGATTAGAGAAAAACTCTTCCGGTTCGTTCTCTTCCAAAATATAGCCGCCGTCTACGAACATAACTCGGTCGGCAACTTCTTTGGCAAAGCCCATTTCATGAGTTACCACGACCATCGTCATACCTTCTTTGGCCAAAGCTTTCATTACATCGAGTACTTCTTTAACCATTTCCGGGTCGAGAGCACTTGTCGGTTCATCGAACAAAAGAACTTCAGGGTTCATCGCAAGTGCGCGCGCGATTGCAACACGTTGCTGCTGACCGCCGGACAATTCGTCAGGATAAGAGGAAGCTTTGTGCTCCAACCCGACTCTTCTTAAAAGTGCGAGAGCTTTTTCTTCGGCTTTCTGTTTAGAAATCTTTCTAACTTCAACCGGAGCAAGCATGATGTTCTGAAGAACTGTCATGTTAGGAAAAAGGTTGAATCGCTGAAACACCATGCCCACTTCTTTACGGATGGCATTCAGGTTGGTGCCTTTTTCTAACTTGATGTTATCAATCAGGATGTCTCCCCCGGAAGGTTCTTCCAGGTAGTTTAGACATCTCAAGATTGTGCTTTTGCCGCTGCCGGACGGGCCGATAATGCAGACAACTTCTTTTTCTTTAATTTCAAGATTGATATCTTTGAGAACGGTCACATCTCCGAATTTTTTGGTGAGATGCTTGACGGAAATCATTGTTTTTTCAGACATGTTCGTTACCTTTTGCTTGTGTTAAAACGCTTTTCCAAAACGGCAACTAGCCTGGAAATACAGAGTGTCATGATTAAGTAGAGGATCGCAACGACCATCCAGACTTCGAATACGGCGTAAGTTCTGGAGATAATCATCTGACCTGTTCTTGTAAGCTCTTCGAAACCGATAACGGACACGAGAGAAGAATCTTTCAACATTGCAATGAATTCATTGCCAAGAGGCGGGATGATTCTCTTAAATGCCTGAGGCATAATGACAAACTTCATTGACTGGAACCAGTTAAGACCCAATGCACGGGAAGCTTCGAACTGACCTTTGTCTATACTCTGGATGCCGCTTCGGAAGATTTCAGCAACATAGGCGCCGCTATTAATAGAACATGCTGCGACGGCCGCAAAAAACGGGTCTATTCTCATTCCTAAGATTTTTGGAAGAGCAAAGTAAACCAAGAAGATTTGGACCAACAGCGGTGTTCCGCGAATAAAGTCTACGTAGATACCTGCCAGCCATCGGATGGCTTTAAAGTTGGAAAGACGGGCAATACCAACTACCATACCGATTAACAAACCAATACCAACGGAGAGTGCTGTGATTTCAAGCGTTACAGCTGCGCCTTTTAAAAGTAAAGGAAGATTGTCGATTATGAGATCAAAGTCAAGATCAATTGACATTTATGTCGCCTCTTGTAAATGAGCTTTCCTAGAGACGGACCGTCTAGGAAAGCTTTGAGTAGTTAAATCAAAGAGATGAAAGGAAAATTATGCGCCGAACCATTTCTTATGGATTTTGTCGAATTCTCCATTTTTCTTAAGTTCAGCAATGGCATCGTTAACTTTCTTTGTCAATTCATCATTACCTTTCTTAAGTGCGATGCCATAGCTTTCTTCTTCCATGACGTTTCCGATCATCTTGCCCTTACCGCCTTGAACGAGGTAGTAGGCAACTACCGGATGGTCATTAATACAGGCATCAACACCCTTGTTAGACAATTCCAAGAATTGTTCATCAGAATTATTGAATGTCACGACTTTTGCATCAGGAACCGTTGCTGCTTTGAATGCACCTGTGGTTCCCAATTGAACGCCGATTCTTTTACCTTTCAAATCATCCAAAGATTTGACTTCATTATTATCGGGATTAACCAAAATAATGAGGCCGGAAGTGTAGTAAGGAACAGAGAAGTTCACCTGTTTCTTTCTATCTTCATTGATTGTCATACCTGCGATGGCCATATCGATATTGCCTGTAGCAATAGCCGGGATCAGGCCGTCAAATGCCAGGTTGTGCAATTCAACTTTGTAACCCATCTGCTTGCCGATGGCTCTGATGAGATCCATATCGAAACCGGTCAGCTCAGCATCTTTCCCTTGGAATTCGAACGGAGCAAATGTTGGGTTCGTTCCGACACGAAGGATTTTTTCCTGAGGCTTAGCAGCAGTTTCTTTTTTATCATCGCAGCCAACCAGAAGGCTGGTGCTGAGCAATGCAACAAGCGGAAGTGCAAGTAAGGTTCTTTTCAGCATTTGTTTTCCTTAAATTTAAGAATTCTGTTCAGATCTTCCCTAGTCTAATAGTTGAAAGCCCTGGAAACTCGGAAGGAGGTAGCAAATGCGGATAAAGCTCCAAACTTAGGGTTAAATCGGAGGTGGATTGTAAATTGCCAGCATTGAGTCAAAAGAAAAAAAGAGTAACGAGACTTCACATAGACTGAGCAAAATTAGTTGAGGAGAAGAAAAGTGAAAAAGATTGCAGGGTTGTCTATTTCGTTAGCTCTTATCCTAGCCGGCTGCAGCTGGTCGACGGATCAACTCGGTCCAAATACATACGAAATTTCAGGCTATTTTGATTTCACAATGAAGGGCTCGGTTGTCGTTCAAGGGCTTGAAATGCAGGCGGACGCTCAGTGCAAAACTATTGGGCCCGACTATGTCCCGGAGGTATTTTCTATAAGTTATAAAAACCGAGTATTTAATTATGAGGCACAGAGAGCCTCTGCCGTCATCAAATACCACTGCGTAAAGCAAGAGCAGAAAAAGTAAATTAGGATGGCAGACAAACCATTAAAGGCAACCAAATTTTATTAGAAGTTTTCTTGCTTTTGTTATAAAAAATTCTGCTTTTTCTCGTGAAGATCTGCAAAAAGATAATAAAAATTTGGAAACGGAATAACGCGTATGCCTAGGGTATTTCCTTATTTTTGTTAGAGGTTTTTGTTTCTGTGGTATTTGCTCTTACGGTAATCGGCAGAAAAAGGTAAATTTCAACTTTTAATTCATCAAAGGAAGAAACGGAGACTCAAAAGGTTTCTAGTTTTCAGAGATCAATATGCTCAACAAGACAAAACGTGATCAAATTATTTCCCTTATCAATCGAGAAGTTGTCCCGGCCTTAGGGTGTACGGAACCAATTGCCGTTGCGTTATGCGTTGCAAAAGCCCGGGAGTTGCTTGGTGAGATGCCCGAAAAAATCCGGCTATCATTGAGCGGAAACATTATCAAAAACGCAATGGGTGTTGGAATTCCGGGTACGGGAATGATTGGTCTGCCTATTGCCGTGGCTCTGGGCGCTTTGATCGGAAAGTCAGAATTGGGCCTTGAAGTTCTTCAAGAGGTAAATGAAGAAGCTGTAGAAAAGGCAAAAGTTTTTCTTGACAAAGATTGCATCGAAATCATTCACGATGAAGAGGCGCCTTCTAATCTTTTTATTGACACCGTCGTTTCTCACGGAACTCAAACAGCACGTGCGGTTATTTCAAGAAACCATACACACTTCGTCTTTCTAGAAAAAAACGGAGAAAGAGTTTATGAAGAAGAGGGTTGGAACAATGCCGGCGCTGAAGAAGACGAAGCTGAAGAAGTTCAGCTCGACATGAAGACAGTTTATGAGTTTGCTACTGAGTCTTCCATTGAAGAGATCTCTTTTATTCTTAGAGCGAGAGATATGAACAAGAAGGCCGCTGAGTTGGCCTTAGCACATGATTACGGACACTCTTTAGGCGCAATGATTAAAAATAGAGGGGCAAGGTATTTCGGCGACACTACCGTAGCTCATATGATTTCTTATACTTCCGCCGCTTGTGATGCACGTATGGGCGGAGCAGCAATTGCCGTAATGTCCAATTCCGGAAGCGGAAATCAAGGCATCACGGCCACAATGCCGGTAGTTGCTTATGCCGAAGATTGCGATGCATCCGATGAACAATTGATTCGAGCGCTGACCTTAAGTCATTTAACCAGTATTTACATCAAACAGAATCTTGGGCGCCTCTCTGCGTTATGCGGATGCGTGGTAGCTTCTACTGGTGCCTCCTCCGGAATTACTTGGCTAATGGGCGGCAAATATGAGGAAGTTTGCGCAGCGATTAAGAATATGATTGCCAACTTGGCCGGAATGCTGTGTGATGGCGCAAAACCTGCTTGTTCTCTGAAGATTTCATCCGGGGTCTCTACTGCGATGATGTCCGCGCTTCTCGCGATGAATGAACATTGCGTGACTAAGCTGGAAGGCATCGTGAGCGACGATATTGATGAGACGATTAGAAATTTAACTGCTATCGGCAAAGAATCTATGATGGAAACTGATAAACAGGTCTTGCAGATCATGATTTGCAAATAAGATTCTGTTCAGCGATTGAACCTTGATAAGCACGAGATGTCCTTTCCATTCACAAGGCATCTCGTTTTTTCGTAAAACAAGCTTATAAAGAAGATTGAATTTGGATTGGATGAACCAAAAACTTACTCAATGCTGAGAGAAAAATTTCGTATCGAGGAAGTCGAAAATCGGTGTGAAATTATTAGAATTTCGGAGAAAATCGTTTGCAGCTTATTGATTTTATTGAATAAATTGGCGGAAGAAGAGGGATTCGAACCCTCGAGACCGGTTATAGCCAGTCTGCGCCCTTAGCAGGGGCGTGCCTTCAGCCTCTCAGCCATTCTTCCGCACAACTTCACTCGTCTGTTTGAGTGAAGCACGAATTGTATAGGTAAAAAATAAAAAGGTCAAATATTCTTTTAATTGGAATCCTTGGATCAAGAGTGCCAATGGGCGGGAGGCGTTCTAAAGAGGATTTTTAAAATCGAGAAATGGATTGTTTGTCAATTTGTATACAAAGAAATGTCTTTTTACCTGTTTTACGAGTGTTTGCTAACAAAACCTCTCGTTAAGGAGACATTAATCAGGAACTGAAATATTCTCAAAATGAAATTCTTCCCTTAACACTTGGAGAACTAATGATTCAAAAGATTTTGAACAAGAAAGTGTTAGCCGCTGCAGTCGCCCTGACAGCTGCTTCCGGGTTTTTCTTTTCCCAGAATAATGCACTTTCTCCCGTCCCTGTAGTACATGCTCAGTCCGTTGCTCAGCAGCTCCCTGATTTTACAAAGTTGGTCGAAGAAAATGGTAAGGCAGTCGTCAGTATTGACGTTACCAAAACAATGTCAAAGAGACCGCATCCTTCATTAGACGGAATTCCAAAAGATCAGCTTGATCAGTTGAGACGTTTTGGCTTCCCACTCCCGTTCGGCCAAATGCCGAAAGCTCCGGGCGGAAAGGCTCCTAAAAGAAAAGGACAGGGTTCCGGCTTCATTATCAGTTCTGACGGTTTGATTCTTACAAATCATCACGTTGTTCGTGATGCAACTGACATTACCGTTCACTTGACTGACAAACGGGAATTCAAGGCTAAAGTTCTTGGTTCAGATGAAAAAACGGATATCGCCGTTGTTAAAGTCGAAGCGACCGATCTCCCGACAGTCAAACTCGGAAAGTCCAGCAAGGTTAAAGTTGGAGAATGGGTTGCTGCTATTGGGGCTCCATTCGGACTTGAAAACACTGTGACGAGCGGTATCGTTTCTGCTAAGAGCCGAGACCTTCCGGACGACCAGTTTGTTCCTTTCATTCAGACAGATGCAGCTGTGAACCCAGGCAATTCCGGTGGTCCGCTGTTCAACATGGCAGGAGAAGTTATCGGTATCAATTCTCAGATCTTCTCTACTTCAGGCGGGTTCATGGGATTGTCTTTTGCTATTCCTATTGATTTGGCTCTTGAAGTTAAGGATCAGCTTCTTAAAGACGGTAAAGTTTCCCGCGGCAGAATTGGTGTTCTTATCCAAGGCATGTCTCCGGAATTAGCAAAGAGTTTCAACCTTAAGAAGGCTGAGGGGGCTCTTATTGCTGAAGTCCAGAAAGAAGGACCGGCGGCTAAGGCTGGGTTGCAGGAAGGTGATATTGTTATTGAATATGCCGGTACCCCTGTGTCTGAACCTCGCGATCTCTCAAGGGCTGTTGCAAAGACAAGGCCCGGTACCTCTTCCAAGATGAAAGTCATTCGCGATGGCAAAGAAGTCGTAGTGACGATCACTGTTGAAGAAATGAAGGGGGCTCCCGAAGTCAAAGCCAGCGTTCAGGAAAAAGCAAAACTTGGTGTCTCTGTTCGTCCGTTGAATGATGAAGAGAAAAAGAAGTTCGAAAATGGTCTTGTAATTGTTGAGGTTAGCCCTGATAGCCCGGCTGAAGAGGCTGGTCTTAAAGCAGGTGACATTCTTATAAAAGTTGGCGGCAAGACCGTTAAGACTTTTGATGAACTTAAAGAAACAGTTGCTAAGGCACAAGACTTGCTTCCTGTTTTGGTTGACAGACAAGGTCAAAGAACTTTTGTTCCAATTAAGCTGAAGCCGGAAGAAAAAGCTGACAAGAAGTAAGACTCCGTAATTAACAAGTAAAAAGCGCTCTTCGGGGCGCTTTTCAAATTCTGACGAGCATTTAAGTATTTTTTCAAACAAGCTTATTTTTTATCCTAATTACAGTTCACTCCACGTTCAGTGCGTAACAAAAGTATTTCTAAAAGTTATTAATCAGAAAATCTTGCAGATAAATAATTCCCAATAAAATGGGGTTGAATCTTTATCTATTGATTATTAAAAATAACTTTTAAATTGCTAATAAAAGTAAGGAATGTAACAGAATAGAAAACGAGAAGAAAATAGAGAGAACGTGAAGGATCGAGAGACTCAAATTTTTATTTTTTCATATAGTTTGCTAAATGTTTGTACGCTTAGTTTCGAATAAAAAATCCCAAATACACAGTATCAGACAAACAGATCACAGGGAGACTCCTAATAGTATTTACATGAAATTCAAAGAGATTTGGCCACTTACCCACTTATTAAAATATATCCGATGTTTATAATGAATTGTGTTCAGTAAAGGCAAAGAAGCAGTTCGCAGAGGTATCAGTGCAGAGGTTGGAGGCTCGGGCGCTGATTCAGAAACCGCGGCGTAATTCCTTATCTGTTTTCTATGCTATTCGTGGAGGTGAATATGGAACAGCTATTACAAGAAATGTCAGCTTACAGCGATTTGCTAATCATTCTCGGAGTTTTGGTTTTAGCTATCGTAAGTCTTTATTCAAAAGTATCTGGTAAAAAACAGAAAAAATAACATTCCTTTATCTGTTTTCGTATTCTTTAAGTTTCAATCTTAATTAGAAATGCATGTGCGCATTCTGCTAATTCTTTAATTCTTAACTAAATTTCGTCCTCCAAACGCAGTCAAGAAGCCTCAAAATAATTTGGACCTCGCATCATGGCCGAGGTCCTAGTAAATTTCAAGATTGATTCGTCGCTCTTTAATGAGGAAGGCTGACTACCAGTTTCGTCACTAATTCTGAGACACCGGTCCACAAGATTTGGACGCCAAGGCAAAGAAGAATAAACGAGAAAATTCTTTGAATAGCATCCGAACCGGTTGCGCCGAGGCGTGCCGTGATGCGGTCTGAGTATTTAAAGCAGACAAAGATGGTGAGAGTTGTTGCTAAAGCTGCCAAATTAACGGCAAGGATATTGGTCAGATTAATTTCCGTTGAAGTACCGATAGCGGTTGCGACCGAGATAGCTCCTGGACCAACCGTGAGAGGCAAGGTCAACGGATAAAATGCCTTAGCCATCAGCTCGTTATTAGAGATTTTTTTTGCAGGATCTACAGGAGTGTCTTCTGCTGTAGGAGCATTCAGCATTGACCAGCCGGCGCCGAAAAGAACTAAACCGCCGCCGACTCTTAAAACACCGAGAGATATTCCAAAGAAGCTAAGGATAAAGGAACCAATCCATAAAGACCCAATGGTCATAAGGAAGCAATAGACTGCAATTCTTGCAGCAAGTTTGCCACGGATGTCTCTTGTGGCTGATATCGTCATGGACAAAAAGAACATCGCTCCTCCAATAGGGTTAATCACCGTTATTAGAGAGGAATAAACATACAAAAATGTATTGGAGAACTGAGATAAATTAAAATCCATGATTTGAACCGTTAATTAAATGCATACGCAGTCTTGATTCGGAAGCGAATATTACTCTAATAGTTTTTCCATGGTGAAGATAAGAAACAAAACTGGTACTTTTGCTAGATGGATAAAGAGAGTAATGCTGGGTTTTCTTGTTCTTTTTCTCATTTTTCAAATTCACTACATCCTCAGGATTACCTGGTTTGGTTTTTTCGAACCTTCTTCTACGCCGTATATGAGGCAGGAAGAAATTCGAATGAATGAAGCATCTTTGAGAAAAATTCAATATCAGTGGGTCGATTTCTCCCAAATCTCTCCTTATTTAATAAGAGCAGTGGTTGCAGCCGAGGATGCCAAATTTATGGAGCACTCGGGTGTACAGTGGGAAGCCGTTCGGGAGGCTTTTATTGCCAACATTCTGAAAGATAGAAGAGCACCCGGTGGTTCTACCCTGACTCAGCAAACGGTGAAAAATCTATTTCTCAGTCACGAGAGAAGTTACTTAAGAAAAGCGGAAGAAATATTTCTTGCGCAAATGATGGAATTGCTCTGGAGTAAAAAGAGAATTCTTGAGACTTATTTAAATATTGCTGAGTTTGGCGACGGAATTTTTGGGGTGGAGGCCGCCTCACGCTACTACTTTCATAAAAATGCTTCAAAATTGAGTAAATCTGAAAGTGTCTGGCTGGCCTCCATTCTCATCAACCCCAAAGAGTATCAGAATAGGAAAAGGACGCCTCATCTCAACCGCCGAATTAATCGAATTAATCACGACATGGAACTTGTAGAAGTCCCCTCACGGAAATAAACCGGAATCTCATTGGTTTATTTGCGGAAAAAACTTCTGCTAAATCTGTTTGTGGTTCGAGCTTTGACTTGATACATCAAGTAGGCTTGAAGTAACGCTTTTAAAACTTTCTTCATAAATTACCTCCTTCATTCCTATAGTACCCTAAGTAGGGGGATTTACTTATTGATTTTTGCTCAAAACAGAACTAATTACAAATTTCTAATTTGGACTGTCAAAAAATCGCTGAATTTTTGAGTCTATCGGAGCAAGCTTCGGCATAAGGACTTGCTTGAACCACTTCCTCATATAGTGTTCTCTTCCCATTTCTATAAGAGTACAAATGGTAAAGACTACCGTCGTAACCCCCAAAGCATAAGGAATGAAATAGGGTTCATTTAAATGCTCATTGATATTAAACACAGTCTTCCAAAGCCATGGATAGAGGGTCGGATTCTCATGTATAAGATAGACGCCGAGCATAGCTGCGGCAACTTTGTTTATCCATGGGAAATACCCGAGACGCCATTGTTTAAAAAGAATAAAAAGTCCCAGTGAGGAGAGCAGGGTAAAAATGCTCGTCATATTGGCAAAGGTAAACCAGTCAACAAATCCAATGTTCCATGAACTTCGGTTACTCATATCCGCGATCCAGATTAACCCGGCAACACACAGCCAAGGAACCGTCGCCAGGAGAACCGCTTTTAATGTAGAGAGCCGATACCTCTCTAATTTTGTTCTCAGATAAGCACCGACGAAGAAGAGATAAATAAACCAAAGAAGAGAGGAACCGTAGTACTCCGTTTTTGTGGTAATTGTAGGAATCACGGACCAAATTAGTCCAAAAACTAATATTAGAGCCAGAAGTTTCTTTTCTCCTAAGGAGCGAATGGTAAGGGTCAGGAAAGGGGAAGCGAGGATCAATACAAAATAGGCAGAAATAAACCAATAGAAATCATTTCTTATTGGGAAGAAACAACTAATTAGCCCCGACCAAGTAAATTCTTTGACTCCCACGGCGGTAAAAACTAAATAGAAGAGAAATACATAAAAGAAAGTAGAAATCCATAGATAAACCAAAGAACTTAGCTTGCTTATCTTATTGCAGATGAAATATCCGGTGATAAGAACAAATAAGTCGACTCCAATTTTGCCGCCGGTAGAAAATAACTGAGTGAAATAGTAGTTCCCGCTCATTGGAAAATCTCCTTTCCAGATCGGCACTCCTCCATGTACGGCAAAGTGATGAGCAACGATTAGAAACATCGCTAATATTCTTGATGCTTCAATATTTGAAAAACGTGGAACTTGGTTCGGCGCGTTGTTCATTAAATGGTTTCCTTCTTTAATTAAATTATGGATTTCCCTAATACATAGCAAAAGACCTCGGAAGATTTGAAAAATATTGCCCAAAGTGAGTATCGGACGAATTTAGTACGCAAATTAAAAAACGCGGTTAAATGTCGACAGGTAGGCAATTCCGAAAAGGGTGAAGAAAAAAGAGATTTTTTATCGCCAAAAAGCGCGAAATGGCTAAGAAAAACCCTGACGGAAACTTTAAATGCTTGTATGATTAACTATAACAGGATGGAGGGATGTTATGACAGAGAGGGGCGAATACTCTCTATCCTTCCAGCAATTTTTAAGCAAAAATGAGCGGAAGATAGAAGCGATCCACCAATCTGCCTCTCGGGTAACAGGTCAAATTAGTCACCCGGCAGAGGCGAGGTTTTCAGATCTGGGGATGTACCTGGAAGAGATAAGTCAAGTCATTGACAGGTTGCGCCAATGGAGAGCGCAGACCAAGCAGATTCTCGACGGTATCAACAAGAGGTATCCGCCGGAGAAGACCAGGGAGCTCTTGTCTCTTAAAGAATATGGAGAACTCTGTAATTTGATTGGTTTTACCGCTCAGGAGTACGTCCAACTCAATGAAAAATACGAAAAGTTAATTTTCGGTTTGGAAGATCTTCAGTCCAGCTACTCCTATAT
This sequence comes from Turicimonas sp. TL08, assembly GCF_054660695.1. Lineage (NCBI taxonomy): Bacteria > Pseudomonadati > Pseudomonadota > Betaproteobacteria > Burkholderiales > Sutterellaceae > Turicimonas > Turicimonas sp. TL08. Next base: position 6,601 of record NZ_BAAGDP010000012.1, on the reverse strand, counting down.
TCATTCTGCCGACAACGAAATCAAGCTTTCTCCTCATCAGGCCGAAATCTTGTTAGATATTCTCGAAGAATTGGATCGCGAGCATCGGCTGACAGACGAAGGGGTGGAACTTTTAGCTTACCTCTATGATGCCACTGACAAGCATCACTCTCAGAAGCATTCAGAGCTTTCTACAACAAACAGCTCAATTAACTAATTTTCCAAGATTTACATTTCGGGGAAAGCCCTTTAAAAAAACACAAAACGAAAGTCTCTAGTTTTGATATCCTTACGCCTATGAAACTTAACGGCACAAGAATAAAACTAATTAGTTCGGTACAAAAAATTCGACAAGGCGCGATTGCACCTAGGTTTACTATTTCTTAAAAACGGCTTTGAAGCCGTTTTTTTTACATGCGGAGAGCTTTATCAACATGAATTTAGAAACACCTCTTACCATCCGCTCGATGATTGAGCCCGTTATCAAACGAAACGGAGGATGGGTTAATACGCACGCGCATGCAGATCGTTCATTTACTCTCAGTCCTGATGTTTTACACATGCGTAAGACCTGTACTTTGCAGCAAAAGTGGGATGCCTTAGATAAGTTAAAGGCAGAATCAACGGAAGAAGATTTTTACAGAAGATTTTCTCAGTTATTTGAGCTCATGATTTCTCAGGGAGTTACTGCTTTGGGAACCTTCGTGGATATTGATCCTCAGAGTAAAGACAGAGCAATCAAAGCCGGTATCAGGGCTCGTGAACACTATAAAGATCAGCTGGAAGTTAAGTTTGCCAATCAAACTTTGAAGGGCGTAATTCATCCGGAAGCAAAAGAATGGTTCGATATCGGTGCTGAAATGGTTGATATCATCGGTGCTCTTCCAAAAAGAGATGAGAAAGACTACGGTAAAGGTTCCGAAGCCTTCGATATCATTCTAAGTACGGCTAAGAGATTAAATAAGATGGTTCATGTTCACGTGGACCAGTTCAATGAGTCCTTGGAGTACGAAACTGAAGAACTTTGCATGAAGACTATTGAGCATGGAATGCAAGGTAAAGTAGTAGCTATTCATGGTATTTCTATTGCAGCTCACTCTAAGAAGTACAGACATCGTCTTTATGAACTCATGAAGCAAGCTGATGTCATGATGATTGCTTGTCCAACTGCTTGGATTGATACTCCGCGTTCTGAGGCAATTGGTCCTGTTCATAACTCTATGACCCCTGTAGATGAGCTTGTTCCGGCTGGAATTACAGTTGCTTTAGGAACTGATAACGTCTGCGATGCCATGGTGCCGTGGAATAACGGTGATATGTGGCATGAACTCACCACATTGGCCACCGGCTGCAGATTTGACGAAATGGAAGAATTGGCAAAGATCGCCACAATTAACGGCAGAAAAGTTCTCGGTCTTCCTCCTCTTCAGAACACTGACTTCACAGTACATATTTAAGGAAAGAGAATGGCAACATCATTTATTGCTCAAGACATTATTGCAGAACATCTTTTGGTAAATAATGCCATCGTTTTTCTGAAAAACTCTCCTATGCGTCTGAAGTCGGGTTTGATTACTCCGATCTATGTGGATAACAGAATTTTGTCTTCTTTTCCGGAAGCTTGGAGAGACGTCATTGAAACTATGGCCTCGAGAATTATCGAACTCCAGCTGAAATTTGACGTGATTGCAGGCGTAGAAGGCGCGGGAACTGCGCACGGCGCCGCTTTAGCCTATCGTCTGAATGTTCCATTCGTTACTGTAAGACAACAAGCAAAAACTTATGGAAACAAGAGCCGTATTGACGGGGTGGATGTAAAAGGCCAAAAAGTTTTGATTATTGAGGACCATTTATCTACCGGTATCTCTTTACTTGATGCCGTAAAGGTCCTGAGAGAAGCCGGGGCCGAGGTAACAGACTGCTTTGCAATTACTAACTTCGATATGCCGGAAACCACTCGTCTTTTCTCAAAGAACCATGTAAAGGCCCATCAAATGCTTTCATTTGAATTTATTGTCAACAAGGCCGTACAGATGGGTTTAATCGGACCTGAGGATCTAGACGATATTCATTCCTGGCTTGATACGCCATGGAGCTGGGCTGCCCAGCGCGGTTTACTAGCTCACACAACGGAAAATTAATAAATCCTAACCACGAGAGACTCCTTCCAGTAAGGAGTTTTTCTTTACCTAGCACACTGAGGAAGAAAAGAGGTTGGCTTCCCTGTACCGGAACGCAGCAGGAGGTGTTTGCTGCCTTCGTGAATGGAGGGACGTACAGGGAAGCCTAGAGAAAGATGCCAACTCGAGTTAAAAACCGAGTTAGAAAATTTCACAAAAGCTAACAAATCAAACACTTCTTTAACACTCGAGATAATTTTAGGACCCCCCTTTTATTTTGTGAATAGAGAACTTCCATAATCAAAAAAACGAGTAAGGGAAAAATCTTACCCCCATAAAAAATGAAATGTCTTTAACCTAAAAGAGGTAATTACTTGTTTTTGGTTAAAAAATTTTTACTGTTTTTATTTTTTTTGGGGCTTAGTGATTTCCCTTAACTAAAGAAACAAAGTTAAAATTAGTGAAAATCATTAGTGTGTTAACTAAAGCGATTTCTCAAAACCAATATTTTCTCTGGAGATTAATTTGAAAAAAGTCTGTTTTCCTCTCTTACTGTCCTTTTTCATCAGCACATATGCCTTGGGAGCTGAGGGGATCGAGCTGTTGGAGAATTTTTCAAAGAATGTCAAAAATGCTCAAGGAGAGTTTGACCAGACGGTGGTCGATAAAGGCGGAAAGCAAATTGACCAGTCTACCGGTAAGTTTGTATTCTCGAGGCCCGGAAAATTCTTATGGGAGTACACGGTCCCATTTCCTCAAGAGATGATTTGCAACGGAAAGACTATTTGGGTTTGGGATAAAGATTTAAACCAGGTGACAGTCAGATCCGCAAAGGAGACTATTCCGCAAAGTCCCGCCGCAATTTTATTCGGGGATTCCAATATTAAGAAATACTGGACGGTTAAGAACATAGAAGGATCGGACAACTTAAATTGGATTGAATTGGTTCCTAATGCCGGCAATCTTAACTTTTCTAAGATTACGATGGGCTTTAAAGGCGACCTTCCGGTCAAAATGGAGTTTGTCGGATCTCTCGGAGAAACTTCCAAGCTCACACTTAAAAATGTTGTAACGGACGTTTCCCCCGGCTCTAAATTTTTTAGTTTCGAAATTCCTAAAGGCGCCGACGTTGTAAGACTGGAGTAGGTACGAAAAGGAGGTTGTCCCTCTCGAACGGCAAAAAGATCTTATGAAATAGTGTTATTCTCTGTCTAACGAAAAATTTAGGTGCAGGCTTCAAAATAAATAATAAAAGAGCCTGTTTGTTAGACATGAGATATAGGCGTTCATATTTCGGCCGGAAGAAGGGCCGGGCGCAGGTTTGCGGGAGTTCTCAGCCAGAAGCGAAAGAGCTCAAAAAGTTAGAAAAAATTTTTTTGTGCGGTGACCCTCACGGAGAGTTCGACCACATTCTTAAAGCTATTGATGAATTTCATCCGAATGCGATAATAATTCTAGGGGATCTCACTCCTGATAGGAGTCTGGATGAGATATTCAAAGATATCGGAGAGACGAAAGTTTTCTGGATTCCAGGTAATCACGATACCGATTCAGATTTAATTTATGACCGAATCTGGCGCTCAAAATTCGCAACTAATAACCTCCATGGAAAAGTACTTGACGTCTGTGGGGTTAAAGTCGCCGGTCTAGGCGGTGTATTCCGGGGGCAGATATGGATGCCTCCCGCGCTTCCTTGTTACAGTTCTCCCGGAGTATTTATCAAAAAGCTTGGAAAAGCTACAACTTGGCGAGGAGGTTTGCCGAGACGCCATCGTTCAACTATTTTTAGTTCCGTGTATGACAAGCTAAAAGAGTGTAAAGCAGATGTGCTTGTCACTCATGAGGCTCCTTCTATTCATGCAAAAGGTTTTGAATGTCTTGACGTATTGGCAGATCAATTAGGGGTGAAATATTTTTTTCATGCTCATCAGCATGAAAGTAAAAATTACGGCGTCATCAACGGATTTGTTGCGCGAGGGATTGGACTTAGGGGAGTTATCGACTTAGCAGGAAACGTAATTGTTCCGGCCGAGGCGGATCTCAGAGAAACAGCTAATAAGTTTCAGTATGAAAAGAAACCGAAAGTTAAAAAACTTCCGGCTTCTAAATTCAGACGTTTATACAAAGCCCGCAGAGATCGTCAGTTTAAAGGGCAAAGCGGCTGGAAAGCTATTGATAAACACCCTGGAACGGAACTACGAGGAGGGTTTCGCCAGGCTGGACAGGACCATGCTCCTCGGGAAGATAAATCAAGCAATTAGCAGTGATCATGGAAGCCGAAGCTCCTGTCTTCTGGCTTCCCGCTGAGCGAACCATTGCTTTTCCATTTTCTGTATACAGGATTCCTCTTAAGAATTCCGTATGGCCTTCTCTTTTCTTCATTTTTTCGGTTGCCTCAGCTTCCGCATATTGCATAGAAATATCCTTGGCATTTGCAAGAAGCTGAAGAGCCTGCTTAACGATTACTAAGAAAGTGATTTGTGTAGCTGTGGGATTGCCCGGTAATCCGAAGAAGTAACTTTCTCCAATTTTTCCGATCGCCAAAGGGCGTCCCGGCTTAATTCTGCACTGCCATTGGACAAGTTCGCCTAGCTCTTCCACAACGGTACGGGTAAAGTCCGCTTTACCGACGGAGACACCACCGGAAGTAATGACGGCATCTGCACAATCAGCCGCCTTTTGGAAAGTTTCTTTTAAAGACTCAGGATTGTCTTTAACAATTCCAAGATCTTTAATTTCGAATCCCGCACACTCTAAGAGAGCTCGAATGGCATAACGATTGGAATCGTAAATATGGCCGTCTTTTAAAGGAGAACCTAAGGATTGGAGTTCATCTCCTGTTGAGAAGAAGGCGACTCTGACCTTGCGGAATACCAAGACTTCAGGTATTCCTAAAGTTGCCAAGAAGTTGATGTGCGGAGGCATGATTCGTGTGCCTTTCTCCATACACACAGCACCCTTGGCAAATTCTTCTGCTTTTTTGCGAACATTCTGACCTTTCTTTACGTAACTAGGAAAGGTGATCTCTTTTTCATTAACGGTAACTTGTTCTTGCATCACGACCGTATCAGCCCCCTCAGGAACTTTACCTCCGGTCATAATACGTACACACTCTCCGGTCTTTAATTCACCTAAGAAAGGATGACCGGCAAAAGAACTTCCGACTTCCCTCAAGGTAAATCCTTCAGGAAGGATGTCTTTCGAAGAGAAAGCCCATCCGTCCATTGCTGAATTATCAAAAGCCGGGATATTGATAGGGCAGATAATATCCTCTGCCAAAAAGTATGATAGGGATTCAGACAAAGGCACAAGCCGAGTGTCCTTTATTGCTTCAACGTAGGTTTTGAGGAACTCCAAAGTTTCCCCAAAGCTTTTGGAAGATGAATTTGAACTCATTTGGTATTCCTTTTTAGAAGTGAAAGTTCTTCCAATGTATTAATGTTTTCGAAAGCAGGAAATGGTGCTTCTACCTTGACTTCCAGGACGCCGCATTTTCTTAGCCAGTAGCCGACGGCTCTTTCCCCGGAGTCTAGAAAACTCGATAAGGATGGAAGAAGGGTGCCATGAATCAAAGAATGAAGAGGATATCTTCGGCCATTGTGAACAGGCATAACGCACAACTTGTCATTCTCTTTAGCCTTTTGAAGAAGCACAGAGACCAAATCGTCCGGGAAGAAGGGAGTATCGACAGTTGCGCAGAACAACCATTGGATGTCCGGAATTTCAATAAGCGCCGACTCAATTCCTGCCAAGGGCCCTAGGAATCCCTCTCTCTTATCTTTTATGACTTCAAACCCGAACGGTTTGAAGTAAGAAACATACTCATTAGCGCTGATAACGATATCGTCAACTTGCTTGGACAGGTTCCCAATGACAAGTTCGGCAAAGGGCCGGTCATTTAATTGGACGGCACCCTTGTTAATAGAGCCCATTCTTTTTGCTTGCCCTCCCGCAAGTAAAAGTCCGGTGACTCGTTCCATGGATTCTGACATTTAGGATTCTTAATAAATCTGCATAGAAAAGATTCTAACAGTTGTGATGATTGTACCTAGGAGAATCTGAGACAGGTTGAGAATGCCGTCCTAAAAAGAGAAGGCTACCTCTACATTCCATCTCTGTCAGTTTCAAAAGAAAAATTAAATAAGGTCAAAATAAGAAATAAAAAATTGATAAATGCCAAAAATTTTCGAAGTGTTGTGAAAGTACAAAAATTTTTACATTTAATTTAAGTGGTTGAAATTAATGCAAAAACTAATATTTTACGCCGAATTTATAGAAAATTTTTCATCAAGAGGTTTGACAAGCTCAAAAAAGGTATTTATAGTTCGCACCTCGTTGTTGATGACGAACACGAAATCAGCGACGCAAGTTCTTTAAAAATTTATCGACGAACCGATAAGAGCGGGCACTTAAGTTTAAGAGCGAAAGCGCAAGATTTAAATTTAAGAAGCTCGCTTCTAGTGAGGCAAACGGAGTAGGAAATACTCCGTCAAAACCGAAAC